>CAZFII010000028.1:0-10869 GCA_964518925.1 uncultured archaeon | reverse complement strand
CTTACCAGTGTTCGTTAATCCTTTTGCAGTTTAGCTTAAGATGCTTTATCGATTTGAAGTTCTCAATTTCTACACAATAGTTCATTTATCAAATTTCAGAACTCTTGGTACATTTTTATCATAAGGTGGATATATTACTCCGTATTCCGTGATTATTGCAGTTACATAACTCAAAGGTGTTGCGTCAAAGGCTGGATTAAAAACCTTAACATTTTTTGGTGCGATTAACTTTTTCTTGCAGCTTATATGACAATACAGCAGTTCCTCTTTTGGCCTCTCTTCTATTTCTACTTCATCGGATTTTTTATTCCAATCGAACGTAGCTTTAGGTGCGGCAACGTAAAATGGGATTTTATGCTCTTTAGCAAGGACAGCAACTGTATAAGTACCTATTTTGTTGAATACTGCATCTCTTACTATTCTATCAGCACCAACTATTACTTTGTCAACCATTTTTTTCTGCATAACTATTCCAACCATCGAATCCGTTATCAATGTGACATCGATTCCGTCTTGCATTAATTCGTAACACGTGAGCCTTGAGCCTTGATTTAAGGGGCGAGTTTCACAAGCTATAACTCTAATCTTCTTCCCTTGCTCAACAGCACTTCTTATAACACCTAAGGCTGTTCCATAATCAACTGTTGCAAGTCTTCCAGCATTACAGTAAGTTAATACTGTATCTCCGTCTTCGAGAAGTTCTGCTCCAAACTTCCCTATTTTTTTATTTCGCTCGATATCTTCGTTTGCAAGTCTTTCAGCTTCTTCTAATGCAAGCCTTCTAACCTCTTCAATAGTTTTTCCCTTTAAAGCTGAGTTTAAAGCTCTCTCAATACCAACGAATAGATTAACTGCAGTCGGTCTTGTAGAAGCGATCTTTTTTGCAGCAAACCTTAGATAATTCTTCAATTCTTCAACGTCTTTGAAATCCTTCTCGTAAGATGCTAAAGCGATCCCATAAGCTCCAGCCGCTTCCAAAGCCGGTGCTCCCCTTACAGCTAATCTCTTTATTGCATCTATAAGCTCGTCAACGGTTTTGCAAGTTATTACTTTAAACTCCTCTGGAAGTAGTGTTTGATCTACTAGTGCTACTCCATCACTCCAAAATATCGAACGCATAAACTTAATACGTTTCAAAGCTTTTAAACTTGTATGCTAAGCAAATTCAAAGGAGTAACGCCTAAACTACTAAAACCTATAACGTCAAAACTCGTTAAACTTGGGATAAAACCAAATCACATAACAGTTCTTAGTTTGATTTCTGGAATTTTTGCTTTTGTTTTAATTTCTCTTAAATACCTATATTTAGGGGCTTTATTTGTTCTCTTAAGCGGCTTTTTTGATATGTTAGATGGAGCTCTTGCAAGATCTTACAACTTGGTTTCAGATTTTGGGGCTTTTTTGGATTCAGTAGTAGATAGGTATGTTGACGTTTTGATCTTTATATCCCTCGGTATATACGGTATTGATTGGCTTTTGATTACTGTTGCAATGAGTGGAGCGTTATTAGTTAGCTATACAAGAGCTAGAGCAGAAAACATCATAGAGAGATGTGATGTTGGAATCGCAGAGAGAGGAGAAAGACTGATAATACTGTTTACTGGAATTGTAACTGGTTTTATATACGAATCTATTCTTATAGTTGCTGTTTTAAGTCATATAACCGCTTTGCACAGAATTATCTATACGTTTAGAGAAAGTAGACGTTGATACCCAAAAGTATTAGCACAGCACCTATTATCACGTTAAAACTGAAAACCTCTCTTTCTCTTAAAAATAAATAAGATAACGCTAATGTAAACATGGGATAAGAGCTTGTAACCGATTCGACAACGGATATCTGAAAGTTGTATAGGCATATATATCTAATTAAATGTCCTAATCCAACGAAGAATCCAGCGAGAAAGTAGTACTTATTGAATTTCTTTATCCTCCTAACAGCAATTGGTGTTAGTAGCAACGTTGAAACTAAAAATCCAACAAAAGCACCGAACAGTGGATCAAAACTTTTTAATAATCCAATTTTTATAAAAAATGAAGATAAAGCAGATAGAAATCCAGTTGAAATCCCCAAAAATAGACCAACTAAATCTATTTTTCCCTTTGGATTAGATATTGCTAAAACACCTAAAAATATCAAGACAGTCATTATAAGGAGTTTCAAAGTCATAGATTCACCAATCAAGTATCCAAGAATAGCCGCAAAGTATATACGAGTTGCTGATAGAGGAGAAGACAGATTGACTCCTATTCTTTCTATAGCGTGATAAAAGCACAGTCTTGCAAGAAAGAAGTGCAAGAAGCCAGCTAAGACCATAGGTACTAAAAAGTTGGGATCGAAATTCGCAAAAGCAATCGAAGGAGAGAATAGCAAAGTACTTGCAATTAAGCTTAGATAAGTTCCACTTAAAGCGTCTAACTCTTCTCCACCCTTTCTAACGAGTATCTGATGTATACTAAAGAATAGAGGTATAAGCAGTACTATCATCGCTCAAGTACAAGCTTCTTTATCTTCATAAAATCTTCAAAGCTTCTACTCTTCTTGTAACTTTTTGCACATCTCTTCAACTCTTCGACATCGAGTTCTATGTACTTGCTAACCCTTGTAACGATGTATGAAGAAAACTGCGTAACGTTTGCAGGATTACTTCTGATTAAACTTCTCTCGAAGTCTATAAAAAAGACTTTATCACCTTTTACTATTATGTGTTTATCTGGTCTTGCCATCTCCTCTTTTTGAATACCGAGTAAATCGAGAATATAACAGATGTCAAAACACTTCGCAATTACTTTTCTAATTTCTCTCTCGTTGCTCACTTTCAAGAACTCTGAAATATTTACACCATCTATGTACTTCATGACGATTCTAAGGTTTACGTTATCTACGAAATATACTTCTGGAACAAATCCAAACGGCTGTAAAAGTGTTAAAAACTTAACCTCTTTTTTGAAATTGTATAGAAAATCCCTTTTAAAAACCTTCACAGCGTAATTTCCTATTATGTAAACCTCTGAATGCTTACCTTTTAGCTTCATTAACTAACTTCCTAACTCTTTCAACGTCTATTCTTCCTCTTCTTTTAAAATATGTTCCTACTATTACACCATCACAAAACTCCACGATTTTTGAAACGTTTTCCGCAGTAACACCACTTCCAACTATTAAAGGCATGTCTACGATTTTTCTCACGTATTTTAGCTCATTTAAATTTACCTCTGCTCCAGTTGTTTTTCCAGTTAATATCAATGCATCTGCTAAGCTTCTCTCAGCGTTTAGGATGTAATCTTCAATACTTGCCAGATGTATTGCATGTTTAACGCTTATATCAGCAAAGATCATTGCGTTACAATCGATGAACCTCTTAAACCTCATAATTTCATCCGCTTTGCTATCTATTATTCCTTCGGGGGTTATACTTGGAAAGAACAACTGATTAACCCTTATGAAATCCGCTTTTACTGCCTTTGCTATCGATAATGCTGCGATTGCATCATTCCTCAAAACGTTTATTCCAATCGGTAAGGAAATCTCTCTTTTGACCTCTAATGCTATTGCAGTCATGCAGGCAACTACTTCCTTTCCGACTTCCTTTTTAAACGGTTTATCTCCATAGTTTTCTATTATAATGGCATCAACTCCTCCTTCTTCAAGGATTTTTGCATCTCTTATCGCATCCTCGACTACTTCCTCAAGAGAAGTGTAGTTAGGAGATCCGGGTAATGGTTTCAAATGAACTACTCCGATTACTTCCGCCATACGACTTTTCCGTTGTATCTTATCTCAACTATTCTGTGCTGAGGTATCGCCAAACCAGATGTTAGGTATATAAACTTATGTCCTATTTCTTCTATTTCCTCTCCACTGATCTCCGAGTATCCCTTAGGTCTATCTATGTAGACGACTGTAACCCTCTTGAAGTCGTAATCTGGATGCCACTTAAACTTATTCAAGATATCTCTTATACTATATCTCCTCATCTTTAGCCAACTCTATGAGTTGTCCTTTTAGGTTAAGCCTAACAGATCTCTTCGCAACAGCTCTAACGAACAGGGGATCTAAATTTAAACTCTTACATATATGTGTAACGCTCATTCTCCCAGATTTCACTTCATTTTCTATCATTTTAGCGTAGTTCTCAAATTCGTCATCTGGCATGAAAACTACTTCTAGAACTGTGTTCAAATCCCTCAGCGATACGTAGAAGTTTGCACTTATATGTGTATAGCTTACGTGGTATTCCTTTTCTGGCTTTCCAGCTGGATCCGATGGCATTCTCCACTTCACTTCAAGCATTCCAGCTTGTTTAAGGATTTTCAAGGCTTCTTCAAATCCATCACCAAAGAGGTCTTTAAGCTCTTTAGAAGTGTACCAACCGTTGAGTAAGGCATTGTAAACGTTCTTGTAGGTTTCAGTAGACAACAGTTGAAATATAGGAACTAATTCAACTATGTCGTTAACGAGTTTTGCTCTCTTTACCATATTTCTGTATTCCTAACGTTACGTTAATTATACTTTTTCTCAACATCGATTTCATGAAGGTATTCGTCTGCGGATCTATAGGTTACGGAGGTATAGAAGACATAAAAAGGGTTCAAAATACCTTAAGAAAAAGGGGATTTGATGTTTTAGATCAGTTGTCTTATGATTACTCTCACATCGAAGACTTTAGAGACAAACGAAAACTTTGCGAAGAAATCGTCAAAAAAGACTTAGAACTATGCAGTAAAGCGGATGTAATCGTTTTCATTGCAAAAAGACCGAGTTTCGGTGCAATGGCTGAAGTCGTGATTTCATCACTAAAAGGTAAACCCGTAGTACTGTTCTGCACGGATGAACTAAGATCTCCATGGCCAATCTACTTTTCAAGTTTTATTGCGAGGGATGAAGAGGAACTGATTGAAGCTTTGAATTCTATTAAGCTTAAGAAGATAAGAACGATCCCCAACGTTTACAGTGAACACGAGATGCAGTTGACATATGAGAATTTCACATGTATATGCCCAGTTACCGGAATGAGAGATTATGCAGTTATAAGGATAAGGTACAAGCCTAAAAACAGAGTTTTAGAATACGAATCGTTGGATGAGTACTTTAAGACTTTTAGAGATAGAGTAATCCATCACGAAGCAGTAGTCGAGGAGATCTTCAACGACTTGATGAAAGCTTTAGATCCAGAAAAGCTTGAAGTTGTTGCAGAATTTGAAAGGAGAAGTGGCGTTAAAGCTATTGTTAAGAAGTGTAAAAAGTAGCATAAACGATTTAAAAAACGATTGAGTTATTAAATTTATGAAGTTCAAAACTGGCATAGTATCATTAGATGGTCAGTTAGGTGGTGGATTCCCAGCTGGGAGCGTAATACTACTGCTTGAAGATCCCGGGGCTGGAGGGGATGTATTTACTTTTCACTTTGCTGTAGAAGGCGCAAAGAATAACGAGAATGTTTTATACATCGCAACAAACGATACAGAAGAAGAAATCAAAGAAAACATAAAACTTTACTTCTCCAACGATTGCATTGACAAAATCGTTATAAAAAGCTTGATTCCGTCTAATTTAGGGAAAGATGCTAAGGAGTACTTGAGAAATACAATGCATGATCCCATTAGACAAGTCATATCGATTATAGCAAATAACAACTTCAATAGGGTTATCGTAAACAATTTAACTTACTTCATCTCAAACTTTGAGCTTAGAGATGTTTTAACTTTAATGGAGAATTTTTCAAGATGTGCAAAAAGGGATGACTCAGTATTTTTACTTTTGATGACGAAGGGTATGTTCGATTCAAAGGTGGAAACAGCTATGAAGCATTATGCGGATGGAGTTATAGAGTTAACGCTAAGAGAAGTTGAAAACGAGGTTCAGAGAATGCTGAAGTTTATAAAGTTTAAGAGGATATTTGTTCCAAAGGCGATAATGAGATACGATTTAACGGATAAAGGAATAAGAGTTGAATCTGTGATGAGGGTTATATGAGGGTAGTATTTGGTGAATTATTTGTAGACGATATTAAAAAATTTGCGAACGTTGCAACTTTTATAGATTCCAAATACGTTGTCAGTCTTGATGTAGTAGAATTTGCAGCAAAAAAGGCAATAGAAAACTGGAATAGCGGTAGAAGAATTTCAAAATCACTAACCCTTGAAATACTGCTGTATTACGCTGCTACGAGACAGATAAAAGATGCGATAAAGCTTGGATTAAGAAACGGCTTAAATAGGGTTGTTGCAGTAGTTATAAATGAGGATTCGTTTAAATCTATAGGTTTTAAGGAGCTCGAATTCAAGCCGGAGTTCGATTTAAAAGCGATAATGAACCATTACGATATAACCGATGAGGAACTGAAAATCGTTGGCATAGACAAGTTGAACTTACTTATAAGGGAGAGAATTGCTTTATTTTCTGCTATGGGTGAATAATTATTATGAAGGCTAAAGCATACGCATCTGGAACAGTTCTAAACGCTTTAGCCCTTGGAATTGGTTCTGCCTTTGGATTAGAATTACTCACAAGAGTTAACGTAAAATTTGAGGAAGATTTAAGAGAAAATATAGTCGTTGTAAACGGAAAAAGAGTTGAAAGTAAGGTTACCGATAGAGTCATGGGTATATTCAGAAAAAAGGGATACATAGAAGTTAAAACGGAGATACCGATTGGGAGTGGATTGGGAAGTAGTAGTGCATTTTTAAACGCTTTGATATGTGCTATACTTAAAGAGATCGGTGAAGAACTTGATGCGTATAGAATTCTCTCAGCAAATGCGAGAATATCCCTCGAAATGGGAATAAGTTATACAGGTGCATTCGATGATGCTTCAGCATCTCTGCTTGGTGGTTTTATCGTTTCAGACAATAGAAAACTAAAGCTGATAAGATGGGATAAAAGGAAATACCATGCATTAGTGCTAATCCCAGATTTTGGGAGAGGAAGGGTTAGCTTTAGGGAGATAAGAAGGGATGCAAAAAGACTCCAAAACGTATTACAAATGCTGTATCGTGGTGATTACTTCGAAGTCATGAAGGAAAATACAAAATACTACTGCGAGAAAATAGGATACCCAATTGAAATCGCCGAAGTTTTATGGAGAAGGAAGATAAATTGCGGACTATCGGGAAATGGGCCGTGTTTTGTTGCATTGGGTGATAGAGATCAGATAAAGATAGCAAAAGATATATGGGAAAGTTATGGGAAGGTTTTAGTAACTAAAATCGCTGAAAAACCAGCGGAAAACGTGATAGTCGAAGACTTTCTGTTCATCTAAAGCAACTCCAATACTTCGAATGAATTCTTTTAACCTCTTTTATGTTCTCCTTAAGCTTGAGTATTGCTCCTTCTCTTTTTCTCCATTTTAACTCTCCTAAGTAAGTTTCTGGCTCCCTTATAAAGGATATATCGTAACCAGCCATTGCAGCGATTATTCCAAGATTTGTATAAGGTAATGCCCCTTCAACGCTGTATCCACCCTCTAAAACGGCTACAAGCCTTCCATTACATAACTCCTTTGAAGCTTTAACAGCCCAACTCATAATTTCCGCATAACCCCTTGCAGTCAAAGCTAATCCAGTAATTGGATCTGTAAAGTGGTTGTCCTGTCCAGCAGATATAGCGATAAACTCTGGCTTGAACTCGTAGGTTATAGGCTCTATAACTTCCTCAATAACCATCATGTATCCCTCATCACTCGTTCCAGGTGGAAGAGGTATGTTAACAGTGTATCCCTCCCCTTTTCCAGCCCCACATTCATGAGGAAAACCAGTTCCGGGATACAAAGGCATCTGATGCGTGGATATGTACAAAACCCTATTATCGTTGTAGAATATCTCCTGAGTTCCATCGCCGTGATGTGCATCCCAGTCGAGTATTAGAATTCTTTCAAATCCCCTTTTTAAAAGCCATTTTACCATTATAGCGATGTTGTTCAAATAACAGAATCCCGCACCGATATAAGGTTTTGCATGATGTCCCGGAGGACGAACCATTGCAAATGCGTTATCCACTTCCTTATCTAAAACTGCTTGAGCAGCCCTTATAGCTCCACCGGCAGCTAATAAAGCTCTATCAAAAACACCCTTTGGAATATTCGTATCCCAGTCGATTATCCCGCCACCAGTTCTACTCTCTCTTTCAAGAAATCTAACGTATTCTTCCGTATGAACTTCTAAAACATCTTCAAGAGATGCCTTGAATGGTTTAAGGATTTTTATATCACCCCTATCGAATATCCCCTCTTCCATAAGCTGATCCATCGTATAAGCTAGTCTTTCCCTCCTTTCTGGATGAGTTGGAGACTGTTCGTGCTTCAAGTACTCTTCGTGAAACACGATTCCAGTAACCATAATTGAAATTCGATGAGCTTTTTAAAATCGTTTTCTAATATCGGTATAGGCTTTTAAAAAATGGATGATCTACGTTTTTTACAAACTCTTTCAACTTGTCATATCTTCTACTTATTAAGTATTCATACGCCTCTATTTGGTAATCCCTATGCTCGTTCCACCTTCTATAAACATCTGTAATGACATCTTTAACTGCATAAAACTCATCACAGCAATCTTTGTCCTCATCTCTGATTTCTGCAATCTTTTTATCGCTTATCCCACATCTATGCCAAATGACGTATGGGAGTATCGATATCAGATGTTCCAAATTCGCTTCCTCTTCTTCAATCCATGCTACTGCTTTTAAATACTTGAATAGACTTATCTCCGCTCTGTTTGATATCGAGTAGATATCGGAGCATGCGTAAACCGAATAATGGCATCCATCGCATTTAGAGAAGTCCTTTTTCAAACCCTTTTGACAGTATACTTCTTGTCCAAGGTAATCGAGAAATAGCTCAACATCTTCAGAGATTTCTACTTCATTTATCTCCTTTCTGATTTCTTCGATTTCGTAACTTCTAGGTATCTCAACGTTAAAACCATCTTCTTTTAATCTATTTTCGATTTTCTCCTTGAATTCATCTGAAATCTCCTTTAGAAATTTAACTATTTCATTTGCTTTTCTGGTTTCGTTGTTCTGGCTTATGTACTCTACTATCTCTCTCGAAATCTTACTATCCCTAAGTACTTCGTCCCTTATACCTCTCCTAACTATTCTTTTCCTTATAGGATGAATTCTTCCAGTTTCAACGGCTATATCAAATCTGTCGAGAAGAGGAGGGATTAAATTAGTAGTTCCCAAATCCTGGTAGTTTACAGTTGCAAAAAAAGCCTTATCTACTTCGAATATTATCGTTTCGCCTCTATAATTCCATATATTTCTATCAACTTCATTTAAAATGAGATTTTGTTTTCCAACTGGTAATCTGTTTATCTCATCTATTATTAGAACTGGAGAAAAGACGGATAACTTCCATCTAACAACTTCTCTTCCATCTTTTTCCAGAGCTCCTAAGTCAAGAGTTGCCTTTATCTTTTCTTCAGTCTGCTCTGGATGTCCATGGATCGTTACAGCTTGAATGAACTCAAGTGGCAAACCCATAATCAAGCTTGAAATCCTCTCACTCGAAGTAGTCTTACCGCTCCCATATTCACCAAATATGAGTTCTCTTCCATTTAAAATGCAGGTTATAATTCCAAATAAGACTATTGGATCGTACTTCTTATCTCCTATTTCTAATGTCTCATCTCCGAAGTAAAATCTACTCGTAATTAAATCGTACAACTTCTTTATCGAATTTTTCATTAAGGAATGTAAAGCTTAAAGAAAATAAATGTTGTCAACGAATTAAATGACTTCCATCACAACTATCAGCTTTAAATTCAAATCCCTCCCTACAAAATGCACAAGTTATCCCAATTTCCTTACAGAACTCTTCAACTCTACTAAGCATCTTCAATCTCTTAAACTTGTTTAAGTAGTAATAGCTTCCTATCTTTTCCCCTTCAACAAAGTAGATCCTTTTATACATATCTCTAAGCTCTGGAAAGACTTTGGTAAATCTACTAAATATGTCTCTTCTAAGTTTTAGAGTAGATGTCACTACGTGATCTGGTTCGCATCTCTCAATTATCCATACTTTATCTTCGTTTAAATATGGGATTATAGGATCAAACCTCAAAATGGCTGGAATTCCATAGTCCTTTAACTCTTTGAAAGCTTTAATCCTCTCTTCAGTTTTAGGTGCAGATAATTCAGCTTTATCGCATCCAGTTATAGTAACGCTTACAGCAGATCTCATTTCAGATAGTAACTTTAAATCTCTTGTGAATATCACACCCTTAGTGACAATTAAAACCCTTACATCGTAGTCTTTCATGATTTCGAGGCACTTCCTAGTAATCTCCAAATCTTTCTCAATAGGAGGATAGGGATCACTACTGTTTGACATCGAAATCAAAGCGTTTTTCGGTAGTTTCTGTAAATCCTTTTCAAGTTTCTTGAAGAGATTTTTCTTTAGTCTAATTTGTTCAAAGTGTGGAATGTACGTTGCATAACAGTATACACATCTGTGACTACATCCAGTATACGGATTAAACGAATACTTTGGTGGACATGTGCACAACCTCGATTTCCAAGGATCGAAAGGTTTAATGTAGTGCATTGATGAAAATGATTTCCGATGAAGTATTTAAATTAATTTTTTAAACTTAAGGGCTTATAATAATTAATTTTAATTTAAATTAAAAAATAAACTAATGGTGATGCAATATCGCTGATGAAGTATTTAAATTGGCTACTGATAATATAACCTACTTAATTTATTGACCTTCTCCCCGCACTGAACAGTAATAATTCTTTATGGTGGATTCTTAGGAAAAACAACCCCAAATTGCCAACCTTCGGAACTAATGCGAAGCTTTCTTAGCGATGTTTTGTAAAAAATAAACTCATAACTGAATAAAGTTCACTATAATTTCCCTATT
>CAZFII010000027.1:0-10894 GCA_964518925.1 uncultured archaeon | reverse complement strand
TACTCAGATAAAATCAATTCACAGTTATCTGGCAAATCTTTTAAAAATTCAACCCATCTACCCGATGCGTAGATCTTGAAATTTTTATCACTGTGATGCTCAACGAATCTTAGAAGTATCTCTATTGCTTTTTCTATCGCTTCTCTTTCTATCAAATCTAAATCTGGAATTTCAGCATGTCCAGCTGGATATGTTTCAAGCATTTCAATCGGAACTAATCCAAAAACTGGTTTCAAGTAAAAATCGGCTATAATTCCGTAATCTGTGGAAATCGTTAATTCGCTCTTTTCGATTTCTATTTCAAGTAGACTTCTCAGATGTCTATCTACGCATGGTCTGTATATACTCTCAATACCACAGTACAGATATCTCTTCTTAATCCTAGGATCGAATTCCTCTAAGATTGTTCCATAATCCCTTATCTGTCTCCAAGCTGCAAGTAGATATGGATGTGCACGAATTCTCTTTTCAACGAGTTCAAATAAAGAGTTCTCTCTTATAGCCTGCTTTATGTTTTCTATTTCCTGAAAACTCACGTATAAATTGTGTTCTGCAAGTATTCTTTCTCTTTCAGATTTATCCATTTTTCTAAGTTCTTCGGGAGTGTATTCCAAGCATACTGGACAATTACATGGAAAGTTACTCAAATCTTCCAACTTCTTCGTTCCGTATATAGTCATGTACCTATCATCTTTTGCATATAAGGCATAAGCTGCAGAGTCAAACAAATCACAACCTAAAGCAACCGCAATCGCAAACAGCATTGGATGACCACAGCCAAATAGGTGTATTGGCTCAACTCTTATAACGCTTTTAACTTCTAAAATTATCTTTACAAGCTCTTGGAATCTGTAAGTATCTAAAAGTGGAACCACTGCTCCTATAGGGTATATATCACCTCCAAGATTTCTTGCTACTTCAGCAGATCTTCTCCTCAGATCTAAATACGTTGAACCTTGAATCGGTAAAGCTATGAGATTAGAATCTCTAAACGATATAGCTTCCTTTTCTCTGTCAATTGTAAGCTTTAGGTCTTTTTCAGCTGTTTCCCTATCTGCATCTGGTGGAGTTGGTATATCCAGTGGAACTATTATATCCGATCCGATATCCTTTTGAAACTTTAGAATTTCCATATTGGTTATTTCAACATCGCCGTAAACCATGAGTTGGTAACTTCCACTGTCGGTCATTATCGGCATATCTACGTCTAAAAGTCTATGAACTCCTTTTTCTAAAGCTTCTTCTCTCATAGTTCTGTATATTATGTACGCGTTAGTCATAACTGCTTCAGCACCGAACTTTTTTAATTCAGATGGTTCTATAAACTGTATATTTGGATTTACGACGGGGAGAATTGTTGGAGTCTCGATTTTACCATGAGGAGTTTCAATTTTGCAAATCCTACCCATGACGTCTTTGCATACTATTTCGAACTTTTGCATAACTTTTTGAACTTTAAAGTTGAATTAAGATTTTACTGCTGTAAGTTAAATACACTTCATGCTAAAAAAGGTAAAGTGTTACAATGAGTCTCTAAAGCTTGTAGAGGATTACGTTGCAGAGGAGATAACCGTAAATCTATATGGAAATAAAAAACTGATCACGAAATTAAACTGTTCTCCCAATAACTTGAGGCAACTTGCGATAGGTTATCTGATAAGTATGGGGTACACGACGTATGAAAGAATTCGAAGTATAGACGTTCGATTTCCGAATATATTTACGGAATTTGAACATTTCAAGCCTAAGACTAAAAAAACCGATGTAAGATTTAGCTTAGATAAAATCTTTAAACTTGTAGAACTGTTATCAAAATCTGAAATATGGAATTTGACTGGATGCACTCATGTGGCTATAGTTTACAGTGATGGTAAAACCGTTTTTTGTGAAGATGTAAGTAGAAGTTGTGCTATAGACAAGGCTTTGGGATTATCTCTTGAAAACGGAATTAATCTAAATAGATCTGTTTTAGTCGTTTCATGTAGAATTTCTGAAGTAGTAGTAAAAAAAGCTGCAAACGCTGGTATACCGATTATTGCAAGTAAATCTGCTGTAACTACTGCTGGATTAGATTTAGCAGAAAAAATGGGATTAACAATTCTAGGATTCGTTAGAAACGGAACTGCAAAGATATATACAAACCCATGGCGCTTTGACAAAGTTTAAATATTTGCACTGGGTATAGCTTCAAAATGTATGAAATTCGATGTAGTGATAGTTGGAGCTGGACCTTCTGGCCTGTTTGCAGCTTATAAGCTTGCTGATCATTTAAACGTCGCTATATTTGAAATGGGTAGAGATATCTCGGAAAGGAAGTGTCCTAGCGATCTCTCAGAGGGTTTTTGCACAAAGTGTAGTCCTTGTAATATAATATCTGGTGTCGGAGGAGCAGGTGGTTTATCCGATGGAAAACTGAATTACGTAAATTCAAATTATCCATCAAGTTTTACAGTTGGCGGAGATTTTGATTTTTTAGAGCCAAAATATATAATAGAGAAAATGGAAGAAGTTGACAGAGTATTCCTTGAACACGGTGCTCCAAATGAGTTGTACGGTGAAGACGAGGAAAAGATAAGAGAGTTGTTAAGAAAAGCAAACGCAGCGGGAATAGAGTTTGTCCCATTAAAGCAAAGACATGTTGGTAGCGATGAACTTCCAAAAGTTGTAAAAAGCATAGAGGAAGATTTAATAAGAAGAGGAGTGAAAATTTTTACTAAAACTACTGTAGTCGATATAAATCCAAACGAAAAGATCGTAAAAACGGATAAAGGTGACAAATATCATTACGAGTATCTGATATTGGCTGTTGGAAGAGGTGGTTCTCACTGGCTTGAGAAATGGGTAAAGGAGTATAAACTCGACGTTGTAGAAAATTCAAAAGCTATAGATGTGGGTGTTAGAGTAGAAGTTCCAGCATCTATAATGGATGAAATAACATCTGTAATTTACGATCCAAAGCTTAGGATTACTACAAAGAGGCATGATGATTACATGAGGACTTTTTGCACATGTCCAAGAGGATGGGTTATTAGAGAGGACTACGGAGATTTCTGTTTAGTGAACGGACATAGCAAGGCTAAGGAGAAAACGAATAACACTAACTTTGCATTACTTGGTAGATACGAATTCACAGAACCTTTTGAGGAGCCAAACGAGTGGGGTAGAGATTTAGCAAGGATTACGACAAAACTCGGCGGTGGAAATCCTATAGTTCAAAGACTTAAGGATTTAAGGCTTGGTAGGAGAAGTACTGAAACTAGGATAAAGAACAATAGATTAGTTCAACCAACGTTAAAATCTGCTATACCGGGAGATATAACGCTTGCATATCCCGGAAGAGTAATTGATGATATCTTAGATACGTTGGAAAGGTTAGATAAGGTTATTCCTGGAGTTGCAGATGATTCAACATTGCTTTACGCTCCAGAGATAAAGTTCTATTCCCTAAAGCTGAAGTTAGATAAAGAAATGAGGACGAATATACCGTATGTTTATGCAATCGGAGATGGAGCCGGAATTAGCAGAGGAATTGTTGGTGCTGCGGTGACGGGGTTAATAGCTGCGGAGAGTATTTTAAAAAGGTTTTAATTATTTATTTTTTATAAGCCATGAAAAAAACGCCTCTAATGCCTTTCTCCTATGTGAGACTTTGTTCTTATCTTCTCCCATTTCTGCGAAAGTCTTATCGTCGTATAGAAATATAGGATCGTATCCAAAACCCATAGTCCCTCTTATTTCTTTAGATATCTTACCTTCAACGATTCCAGTGAATATATGAACGTCTTTTCCATCGAAGTATGCTATTACCGCCTTAAAATATGCACTCCTATCTTCTATACCCTCCATTAGTTTTAGTATTCCTTCGTTTCCAATTGTCTTAAAGACATAGCTTGAATATGGCCCCGGAAATCCGTTTAAAGCATTTATAAACAAGCCGCTGTCTTCTATAAAGAAGGGTTCTTTTATCTCCTTTGCAAGATTCAATGCACTAATTCTTGCAATCTCTTCTAAATTATCTCCTTGTGGTTCTAAGTATTTTCTCTTAAACCACTCCACGTTTATTCCGTACTTCTCTGCAATTGCTCTGACTTCTTTAAACTTTCCCTCATTAGAGGTAACAAACAATATCTTACTTTTTTCTTGCATAGTCGAGCATCCCCATAGCCGATATTTCAAGAAATCCATATGCAACTGATTTGTTCATCTTTGTAAATTTTTCTACCTCTTTATCTACTTCAACAATTCTCTTCATGAACTCTTTTACATCGCCTCCGCTTTTCGCAACTTCTCTTGCAACTTCACACCACATAACTATTTTATCGTAAGCTTTCTTTAATATATCCTTTCCTTTAGCAATTCCAAAATGTGTAAATGCAACGTATTTAACGTCTAATTCCATCATCCTCTCTAAAGACTTCAAAGCATCTTCATAACTGAAGGGCGGGGGAGTAGTTGGGAATACCATTCCATCGAAATAACAGCCAACTGAATCACTTGAAAATAGAACCTTAGAATTTTCCAGATAGTACACAACCATATGAGGTGCATGACCCGGTGCATGGTAACATACAATAGTATCTCCACCTAAATCAAACCTCTGCCCATCTTCTACTGCTATTATTTTATCTTCGCTTACAGGTTCTGGTTTTCCATACGTGTCAGCTAACTCTTTTAAAACGACTTTAGAAGCTTGCCAAAGTTTTTCTGGATTTACAATGTGTTTAACACCTTTAGGATGAACTACAACCTTAGCATTCAAATGCTTTACAAGTATGCTACTACCTCCAGCGTGATCTATGTGTATGTGTGTGTTCATAAGGTATTCTACTTTATCTTTTATTCCAGCTTTTTCAAGTTCTTCAAGCAATATCTTTGCACCGTTTGCAGCTCCGGGATCTATTATTGCGGCTTTTTCAAAATCAACAACGTATGCAGAAATAGTTCCCTTCTCGGCATAACTAAACGTATCTACTAAGTATACGTTTTCAAGAACTTTCTCCATATTTCACGATTTATGTTTTAATTAATAAATTTAATGGGGATAATCCTCTGCAATCGCTTTGGCAATTGGACAGTTAAAACAATCACCATCGTTTATACATTCAATAGTTGGATCGTGATAACACTTCATAATTTAAGTATTTTTCATTAAAGTTTATAAACCTTGTGTTCAGCTAAATAATTCCTTCAAGCTTTAACAAAGCTCTTTTAACTTCTAAACCAGAAGAATATCCTCCAAGACCATTTTTTGCGATCACTCTATGACATGGAATCAAAACTGGAAGCGGATTCCTCTTCAGAGCTTGTCCAACAGCTCTCGGAGAGCTTCCAATTCTTTCAGCTATTTCCGAATAGTACTTAACCTTACCATATGGAATTCTTTTAACTATTTTTAGAACTCTTTTCGTAAATTCACTTGCATCAAGATTATATTCACACTTAATTTTTCTCTTCTTTCCCTTAAAGTATAGATCAAAACATTTTAATATTTTATAAAATCTACAATATTCGTTATCGTATACCAATCCATCTGGATTGCATGAAAAATAAGTTCTAACAACCTTGTTCTTAACTAAAACGATGTTAAAATAAATACCAGCAGACTTCCAAAATATACTAAACGTCTTTTGCTGCAATTTCTCTAATTCTTGAGATGCCATCTATCTCTTTAATAACTTCAGCTACTGCTTTTGGAACGTATTTTTCCCAATTCTCACCGTTAAGCATTTTTTTCCTAATCTCAGTTCCTTGATACTCCTTTCTGTTGTACATCTTCGTGCTTTTAACTTTAAATCCCGCCTCTTTGAACAGTCTATATACTAAGGGATTGTTCGTGTAAACTACATCAAATGGTGGAACCATTGAGCACACATGCGAAACCCACAAACTGTTTCTGTATATATCTTCAAGTGGAATTACGTAAACCCTTTTATCGATATTCAACTCTTCTAATGCTCGAACTATCATGAGTACTCTTTCTCCAGCTGTAAATGGGTTTTCTAACGTATGACTTTCCTGAGCACTTCCTATCCCTATTATAAGCTCATCTACTTCCTTTATTATGTTTTTTATTACTTCATGGTGTCCTAAGTGATATGGTTGAAACCTACCAACGAAAAAACCCCTCATTTTGATATAACCCTATATATCTCGTCTTTTATCTTTTTCCCTGTTTTCTTTTCCCATTCGTCAAGCGGAATACTGTACTTTTCCTGTATTGCATCTCTGTATATCTCTGATAGGACGTTAAAAGCGCAAAACGGAATTATTCTACCATCTGGAGTCCCATAGTGTATACAGCATCTCTGAACTCTAGCTATATCGTAATTGTACAAATCTTGGAAGTGCATCATTCCAATGAATAGTGATCTTAAATGAAATTCCCCAAGAGTTGAGTAATCATGCTTTATAAGAATT
The DNA here is from genome assembly GCA_964518925.1 of uncultured archaeon. Lineage (GTDB taxonomy): Archaea > Halobacteriota > Archaeoglobi > Archaeoglobales > Archaeoglobaceae > CAYWXE01. Next base: position 4,477 of record CAZFII010000027.1, on the reverse strand, counting down.
TCAAACAGTATCTTTGCAATGTTCAATTCTTTAGGAGCTTTTTCTTTATCTATAAATTTTCTTAAGTCTATTAAATCTTTTAAAGCTCTTAAGGATTTTATTCTACTCTTCTTTAAAATTTCAGCTTGCTCTTCAAGGAATTCAAGCAAACCTTCAACATCGACAAATCTCGTAATCGGTATGAGTTTATTGCCATCTTTGAAAACGTACGTAGCTGCTCCACATGCGAAATGCGTTGTAAAGGCGTACTGGGGCTTTCCAGTAATTGCTTCAACAAACATCGATATCGGTACAACGCTTGGCACAGGATAAAAATCTTCTCTACTAATCTCGCCATTTGTTTGTTCCTCTATAAGTTTTATGCAATCTGGAATTGTTATCCTGAACTTTTCTCTTTCTTTTCTTGACATCCTCCCGATTAAGCTAACTGGCTGGAGGTTTACACCTCTCACTATATCGATGTTTTCTGCGGCGAATCTTATTATATCTCCTAATTGATGGTCGTTAACAGTTTTTATCACTGTAGGAACTAAAGTAATACCCAATCCAGCCCTTCTGCAGTTTTCTAATATCTTTGGAATTTCATCTATGTTTTTTGGATTTGTCTTTTTGTCTACTCCATCAAAGGATAGATATAAAGTGTTTACTCCTGCTTCTCTAACCTTTAAAGCTAAGTCAGGCTGTAACGCTAACCTTATTCCATTCGTATTTAACTGTATGTGTGTTATACCTTCAGCTTTTATAGCCTTTATTATATCGATTAGATCATCTCTAAGTGTTGGTTCTCCACCCGTAAGCTGAACGGCTTTGCATCCGACTGGTTTTAGATTTTTAGCTATTCTAACCATCTGAACTATTTGATCAAGAGTTGGCTCGTATACATAGCCAGCTCTTTTAGCGTAAAAGAAACAGTACCAACAAGCTAGATCACATCTATTGGTTAAAACGATATTTAAAAGGGCGGTGTGACTTTTGTGTAAATTACACAAACCACATGAGAATGGACAACCGTTCTCATTCTTGGTTATCGGATTCCAAATGCCTAACCCATCATGTCTAAAGCGAGAAGCCTTCTTGAAAAGTTCAACGTCACCCCAATAAACATCTACAAATTCACCATGCTCAGGACATATTTTTTTGATCATAACTTTGCCATTCTCCTCGTAAACTTCAGCATCAAGGACTTTTAAACACTCTGGGCAGAGCGAACGAGTTCTATAAGGAAGTGTTACTTCTTCTTTCACACATACACCTCCAATTTAAAATCTTATTTGGGTATATCAAAGTTTCGAAAAACGATGACTAACAGTTTCGATCTCAAATCCATCCATTATATAGTTTGGATCGTAATACCTTCTAACTATCCTTTCAGCGTAGTATTTGGCTTTTTTTATATCTGCTCCAAAAAATTTAAAGAACACTTCTATTTGCTTTTTTGTTCTAATTCCATAGAGATCCGTTGCTCCAGATGATATTATAAATGGTGTATCAAATTTATTTATAATTCTTATCTCATCTTTAAGCTCTTCAAATAGCCTCATTCGCCTAATTCCCCTTGTTATCAAAAACTTTAATAAACTAAGCTCAATTGCTACATCCTTCTCGGATGCCAGCATTATGGTAGCGTAATCGAGTTTTCTGTTTAATCCATCAGCAAGGATATCTACTTTTTTTCTCATAACTGCTTCTTTACAAACCGACAAATTATCACTGTAAACTGCAACAATTCTATTCTCAGGGACTCTTCTAAGCTTATTCTTTAACTCTTCGACACTATTCGCAGTTATTAGATATCCATCGTAACCTTCGTTTCTTGGCTTTTCTGTGAGAACTACATAACCTTTAAATCCCAATTCTGGCAAATCCCTTGGGTAAAACCTTATGAAGTCGAACATATCAAGTCTCTAAGGAATTCAACGATCTTTTCTCGCCTCGCTGGATAGGTCACGGCTTTAACTTTTATAGCTATTGTATCGTCTCCATCTTTGAGTTCTACCTCACCTAAATACGCTTTTTGCTTGTCAATCCTTATGTGGAGTGTATTTTCCCTATCTATTCTATCTTCTAAGGAGTTTAACAAAAAATCTCTTTGTTCACCTAAAAGTTTCATTAGATTCTTCCAGAAGAGTTCTATCTCTCTCCTACTTTTAAGTTCGACTTCTAGATACTCTATTGGATTCCCGTAATGACCAGTAGCTCTACTAACAGCTATTTCAAATTCAAATGGAAAAAGAGTTGCTATTGCCTCTCCAACCTTCTCTCTATCTTCAGTGGCGTGAACTACTGCAGAAACTCTTATCCATTCTATTTTTCCTTTAGTCTTCTTCATCTACCTTCCTGAAGTTTGCTCTAACGCTAGGTCTTACCTTTTCAGCACCTTTTCCTCTTCTTCTAAGACCTCTTGCTCTTTTTCCTGCTGAAGTTAAACCTCTGAAGACCCTTCCTCTCTTTCTACAGATCCAGTTCAAATCTGGATCGTTCTTTATAGCTGGGTGATCCCTATCTACAAGTATAACTTCAAACCACTTGTATCTTCCATCTTCTCCAACCCAGTAAGAATTTAAGACTTCCATATTTGGATATTTCCTATTTGCTCTCTCTTCAGCAATCCATTGCAGACTCTTCTTTGGTGTTTTTCTACTTACCATCATTCTCTTAGGTCTTCTACCCTTATTTGGTCTTGTAGCTCTTCTTCCTCCTCTCCTAACTCTAACTCTTACAACGATTATTCCCTTTTTTGCTTTGTATCCAAGGGCTCTTGCTCTATCAAGCCTTGTAGGTCTTTCAATTCTAACTACGGCTGGCTCTCTTCTCCACTTCTGCAACCTCTCCCACATCAGTTTTCCAACTAATCCATCCCATGGTCTCTTCCAAGCTTCTCTTATATAAGCGTACATCGATGAAGCCATATCTTCACCTCACGATGCCACTTCTACAACCGTTTGCTTGGGTTCAGCTAAAAGCTCGATCTTTCTTATTTCAACTCTTCTAAGGGGATATATCTTCTTTGCATGTTTGTAGATCTCTCCACAAATCTTACCAAGAACGCATTCTTGCAGAAATTGAACAAAGTTTTCTGAACTACCTGCTTTTGTAATTATCTCTCTCATAATAGCTCTTATCGCTCTCTTTTGACTACTTTTACATCTCTTAACCGTGAATGCAACTGGTTTAACTCTTAGAGTGTATCCGTCAGGTGTTGTAACGTCTATGACATCTTCAATTTTACTAGTTCTTCTCCTTGTTAGGCTGTTTAAGTATTCTCTCGTCAGTTCAAACCTGTGAAACTTTGTGTAGGCATTATCTCCTGCTACTCTATATACTTTAAATATCAACTTTTTATATGGACTGTTATCGCTGTAATCACCGGTTAATTCTGATAATGTAATCTCAACAGTTCTATTTATAACTTTGTTTGGATCATCTGCTGGAGTTTCGCCTAATTCTGCCATTCCGAAATACTCAGGAGCTATGAGGGTATACCACTTCTTTAATGCCCATTTATCTTTAACTCTCGTTGTCCTCTTTCTTCTTGCCATGTGCAAGAGATTTTGAGAGAACAATTAATAAACCTTTTGTTCAACAAAGTTTATGGAAGAAAAGATAGAAGAAGCTGCAAGGATATTAGCTAAAGCTAGTCATGCAGTAGTGTTTACGGGAGCAGGAATCTCCGCAGAGAGTGGTATTCCAACGTTTAGAGGAAAAAACGGATTGTGGACGAGGTATGATCCAGAAGAAGTTGCATCCATAGACGGATTTAAGAGAAATCCGAGAGCGTTTTGGGAGTTTACTAAAGATTTGCTTGCTAAAGTTTTTGCTGAACCAAATCCCGCTCATTATGCAATTGCAGAACTTGAAAAGATGGGAATTGTCAAAGCCGTTATAACTCAAAATGTTGACATGTTACATCAAAAAGCTGGAAGCAAAAACGTTTTAGAGCTTCACGGAAGCATGCAGTACATAGACTGCCTAGATTGTGGTGAAACCTATGTATGGGATGATGTAATCGATTCGCTAAATAAAGGTGAAATTCCAAGATGTAGAAAGTGTGGTAGCTATTATATAAAGCCAAGAGTTGTTTTATTCGGTGAACCTTTACCGCAAGACGTCTTAACTAAAGCGATGGAAGAAGCAAAGATCTGTGACGTTTTCATGGTTGTGGGCTCAAGTTTAGTAGTTTATCCAGCAGCACATTTACCGTATCTTGCTAGAAGTATGGGTGCAAAAATGATAATTGTTAACGCTGAGCCTACAATAGCAGATAGGATATTTGACGTAAAGATCTACGGAAAAGCAGGTGAAATACTACCTAAGATTGTAGAACTCGTTAAAAAATATCGTAACATGTACCGCTAAGTTTAAATTCATAGATGTCACAAGTATATCAAGGGCTCGTGGTCTAGGGGTTATGACGTCGCCCTTACGAGGCGAAGGTCCCCGGTTCGAATCCGGGCGAGCCCATTTTTATACAAATCTG
>CAZFII010000026.1:0-11060 GCA_964518925.1 uncultured archaeon | reverse complement strand
GCCGACGGCCATAGAGGCGGGGGAAACACCCGGACTCATTCCGAACCCGGAAGTTAAGCCCCGCCTCGTCCCGCGTTGTACTGCGCTCCGGGAGGGCGCGGGAAGCGCGGGAGCTGTCGGCTATAATCTTATAAATTTCTCATAGTTCGTTAAAACTTCACAACCGTTTTTTCTAACGACTACAACGTCTTCAACCCTTACACCACCAATATCCTTGTAATACAGCCCCGGTTCTACTGTAAAAACCATACCAGACTTCAATTCAATGTCACAATCCGAAATCCTTGGCTCTTCATGGATTTCGAGTCCTATCCCATGACCCGTTGAGTGTATGAATCCCTCAGTCTTCGTCGTTTTATATCCAAAATCTTCTAATACCTGCTTAACCTCTGTATGAACATCTCTTGCATTTACACCATCTTTAATCATACTTATAGCTCTTTCCTGAGCTTCAACGACAGCCTTATACATATCTTCAAGTTCTTGGTTCTTCTCTAAAAAAACAGTTCGTGTAAAATCTGAATAGTACAGATGTTCTCTACTCCTCGGAAATACATCGATTACTAAGTGTTCCTCTATTTTTCCATGACCTCTATGATGTGGAATTGCCGTCTGCTTGCCAGTTGAAACAATCGTGTCTTCAGCAAGATAACCTCTCTCAAATAGATTCAACTCTATAAAATTTCTGACTTCTTCGCAACTCTTAAACTTAAAGTTCTTTACAGTTTTATCGAACACATCTATCAAAGCATTACATACCTCACGAATCTTTTCAATCTCGTCTCCTCTTTTTATTGCTCTAATTTTTATAAACGGATTTTCAATTACCTCTATTTCAAAGTTCTCAGACAGGGAAACAGCTAAAAAGGCTGGAAGTTCATGTGGAATTAAAACTTTTTTAGCTTTGTGTGTTTTTAAAAGCTCAACTACCATTTCGGAAAAAGCTCTTTTTGAATCCTTTAATTCTCTTAGCTTTTCCTTATATCCCAAATCTTCAAAAGAGGCTATCTCTTTTACCTTACTCTCCTCTTCAACTCTCTTTTTTTCCATCTCAGAAACTACTATGAGTTCTGTTCCATCTTCTCCAATTAAGTATATCGCTGGATCATGTGTTTTAAACTTAGTTGCATAGTAGAAGTTCACGCTGTTTGAATACATCAAAAAGAACTGCGCAGATTTTTCTCTGAGTATACTGTGTATCATGTACACTACTGAGCTTTAACAGTTTATCAAGTTGATGATGGTAGAACTTCGTCAAGGGATTTCTGGATTGTAATCTTTTCTATTCCAAAGTAATCCATTGCAACTTTTCCAACTTTTTTTACGTATTCTGGTTTAGTGTAAACTCCTAATCTCCAGTTTTCTAAGTTTGCATCCTTTAAAGCTTTAACAAGAGGAGAAGCTTCGTCAAGTCTTAGAATTCTCCCTTCTATTTCTACTTTAGCGCTAACTTCTCTAACCTCTTCAATTGGCTGAATATCTACTAAGACGTACTTTTCGTCAATATGGGCATCTTCTGCAATTTCTCTTTCAGCCCTTTCTTCGTTAACCCTTAAAACCTCTCTAAGATCAACTCTATGCCTACTAACGTATATCGCTCTTTTAAACAACCTTCTATTCCTAATCATTTCGGCAATTTCTGCTGAATCCTTAAAACTCTTGAGAATCATCATAGCCTCACAGTCATCTATTTCAAGTAATTTTTTAGCATCGAAGCCAGATTCGATTGCAATCTTCATAGCCTTTTCATACATCTTTTTTGCAATTCTACAAACGTGATGATAGTATACAGTTGGATACATCAAAAACCTTGAAATAAGTAAAGACTCAGCAGCTTTTAATCCTCTTTGATCTATTACGATTTCTCCATCAAACTTTATCTTATCTATCAATCTGTATATGTCAAAAACTCCGTAAGCAACACCAGTATAATGCGAATCTCTAACGAGGTAATCCATTCTGTCCGTATCTATATCTCCATTAATTATCGATGGCTTTCTTCCAGAAATGTAATCTGAAATCCTTGAGATGTTAAATCCCAAATCGTTTAATACGTCTTTTAGTTCACCCCTTATGACTTTTTTTACGTTTTCATGTCTAAAATTTAAATACTTCTCAAGTATCCTTTCACTGCTGTGTGAAAATGGAGCATGTCCTATGTCGTGAAGTAAGGCTGAAGCTACTATTTCATCATCAAATCCAAGTCTATCAGCAAGTATTTTCGTGATGTGCATAACTCCCAAGCTGTGTTCGAATCTGGTGTGATTTGCTCCGGGATAAACGAGATTGGCAAATCCCAATTGCTTTATCCTTCTAAGCCTTTGAAATTGGGGTGTATCGATTATTCTTAGCATCCATTCTTCGAGTTTTATAATCCCATGAACTGGGTCTTGAACTGTCTTTTCCATTAACAACTTATTTAATGCCAATCTTTTAAATCTATGGAAACAACTTTAACCAATGGAAGAACTCGTTGGAATAAGAGGATACATATCGACTACGGAGGGAATGGGAGGAGAAATAAAGAGAAAGCCAGAAGACTTCTACGTTGAAGAAATTGCAGAAATAGATACAAACAGCGGAGATTACTTGATAATAAGGGTTAGGAAAAAGAATTGGGATACTTTGAGATTTGTCAAAGTCTTATCGGATAAACTTCGAATAAGTCAGAAGAGGATAGGATTTGCTGGGACAAAGGATAAAAAATCAGTTTCGGTACAGTATTTAAGTATAAAAGGTGTAAAAGCTGAAGATTTAGAAAATATCAGCATTAAAGACGCTGAAATAGAAGTATTGGGTTATTCAAAAAAACCAATTGAACTTGGCGATTTAATTGGAAATTATTTTAGAGTTAAGGTTTACAACTGTAAGAATTCAAATCTTTTCAGTTTGATAAAAAGAGAATTAGAAGAAAAAGGGACTCCAAATTTTTTTGGACTTCAGAGATTTGGTAGTATCAGATTTATAACTCATGAAGTCGGTAAGTTGATCCTTCAAAGGAAATACGAAGAGGCTTTTTGGGTTTACGTTGCTAAGCCGTTTGAAGGTGAAGCTGAAGAAGTTAGAAAGATTAGAGAAGAACTTTGGGAAACAAGAGATGCAAAGTTTGGGCTTAGAGAACTTCCAAAGCATTTGAAGTATGAGAGAACACTTTTACAAAAGCTTAGAGAGGGTAAAAGTGAAAAGGAGGCATTACTTAGTTTACCAAAAAATTTAAAACTTATGTTTATCCATGCATACCAGTCCTATATATTTAACAGACTTCTGTCTGCAAGAATTGATGAGTTTGAAAGCTTAAAAGAGGTTGAGAAAGGTGATTGGGCGTGTTATATAAGCTTGAAACCTAAACCTACATTTTTCGATTGCAGTAAAATAGGAACAAACATCACGAGAGTAAGATTTCTAATAGATAAAAGGCTTGCAAGCTTAGCGTTGCCATTAGTTGGTTATGAAACAGAATTAGAAGGCTGGAACACTAAAGCTAAGGAGTTTTTAGAGGAAGATGAATTAAGCTTAAAAGATTTTAAGACGGAGTTCAAGGAGTTCTCTTCAAAGGGATCGTATAGAGCTGCTGATATACTAATCGAACACACGGATATACTATTTAAAAACGATGAGTTTTCATTTTACTTACCTAAGGGTTGCTATGCAACTGTAATGCTCAGAGAATTCCTTAAGAGAGAACTCTTTTGATTTCATCAACTATTTCCTTCATTGCCACTCCAGCCGGTTTACGTATTACGTAATCTGCAATACCGCTTAAAGGTGTTTCACTCGGGTTTATTTCAATGATCTTTCCTCCGTTTCTCTTAACGATTAGAGGTAAACTCGCCGCCGGCTGAACAACTGCGGAAGTACCAGCGACTATTATCACATCACTTCTGTTTACTTCGTTTAGAGCTTCACTCAGAACGTCTTGCGGAAGCATTTCCCCAAACCAAACAACACCAGGCCTAAGCAATGAGTGACATCTCGGACACTTAGGCAGAGGCGGAATCCTTGGAGGTTTTTCTACGTATTCAGAGTAATCACATTTAGTGCAAATTACTTTACGTAGGGAACCGTGTAGATGTAAAACCCTCTCACTTCCAGCTCGTTCATGTAAATCGTCAACGTTTTGAGTAATTAGACATTTTAAAATTTCAAGCTTCTCTAATTCAGCAAATCCGTAATGTGCTGGATTCGGCTTAGCGTTAAAGACTATTTCCATCCTCCAAGCATACCACTTCCAAACAACTTCAGGATTTGCTGCAAATGCTTGAGGTGTTGCAAGTTCTTCGGGTTTGTACTTGTTCCACAATCCATCTTTTCCTCTAAACGTTGGAATTCCACTTTCAGCTGAAACTCCAGCACCAGTTAAAGCTGTTAAGTACTTCGATTTGAGTATGACTTCTACAACTTCACGCATATCTATACTAATTCGTTGATTGGTCATAAAATCGTTGCTTGCAAACATTTGGCAATCAGATAAAAACCATGATTGATTTTATCCCATTTAAATTAACTCATTTGTCAAATTCGGAACTACGGATTATTGACATAATATTTAAATATCCTCTTAAATCTTCTTATAATTAGCGGTGATCGCATGACGTTTAAGCATATTGTGAGAATTGCAGATACGGATTTAGATGGAAGCAAGAACGTGATATTCGCGCTAACTGGAATAAAGGGAATTGGTATTAGAATGGCGAGATGCATAGTAAACCACTTGGGAATCAATCCAAGAGAGAGACTAGGGGATTTAGACGATGAAGTAATAGAAAAACTCAAGAACTTCATAGAGAATGAGATAGAAAGCCTACCATCATGGCTTCTGAATAGGAGAAAGGATTATCATACGGGCAAGGACTTACATCTACTCAGTAAGGATGTAGACCTAGCTAAGAAGTTTGACATAGAAAGGATGATAAAGATAAAGTGCTATCGCGGAGTCAGACATGCCAAGGGCAAAAAGGTTAGAGGACAGAGAACACGTAGCACTGGTAGAAAAGGTATGACTGTTGGAGTTATTAGAAAGAGAAAGAAGTGAGGTGATTTAATGGGAGATCCAAAGAGGCATAGGAAGAAGTATGTAACACCAAGACATCCATGGGATAAAGTGAGATTGGAAAGGGAGAGAGCTTTAGTTATCAAGTATGGTTTAAGAAACAAGAGAGAGCTTTGGAGATTTGAACACATATTGAGGAAGTATAGAAGAGTTGCGAGGGATTTACTTGCAAAAATCGATCTTCCGGGGAAAGAGGGAGAGATAGCCAAAGCTAAAGCCCAAGCAGTTCTAAAGAAGCTGTACAGATTGGGAGTTCTACCAGAGAACGCTACTTTAGATGATATACTGAACCTCACAGTAGAAGACTTCCTTGAGAGAAGATTACAGACAATGGTTTACAGATTAGGACTTGCAAATACTATTAAACAGGCAAGACAGTTCATAACACATGGACATATAGCCGTAGATGGTAGAAGAGTTACCGCTCCCAGCTTTATAGTTACGAGGGATTTAGAAAGTAAAATTAGTTATTATCAGAACTCCCCATTTGCTAAAAAGGAGGTGTCCTAATGGCTAAGAAGGGTAGATGGGGTATAGCTCACATATTTAGTAGTTACAACAACACGATTATCACGATTACGGATATAACTGGCAGTGAAACAATTGCGAGGGTTAGTGGAGGTATGATTGCAAAAGCAGATAGGGATGAAGGAAATCCATACACGGCAATGCAAGCTGCGTTGAGAGCTGCTGAAATAGCAAAAGAGAAGGGTATTGAAGGAGTTCATATAAAAGTAAGGGCTCCGGGTGGTAACAAGCATATAACCCCCGGGCCAGGAGCACAAGCTGCGATAAGAGCTTTGGCAAGGGCTGGGTTAAAAATTGGAAGGATTGAAGACGTTACTCCGATTCCACACGATGGAACGAGACCACCCGGTGGCAAAAGAGGGAGAAGGGTCTGAAATGCCAAAAATAGAGGTTCTTGAGGAGACTGAAAATTCTATTAAATTTATTTTGAGGGATGCTTCTACAGCATTAGCAAACTCTTTCAGAAGAGCTATGAAAAGCTTAGTACCAACTCTAGCAATTGATTACGTCGATTTCTACTTGAACACGAGTTTCCTGTACGATGAGATAATAGCTCATAGATTAGCCTTAATTCCTATAAAAACAGATCTGGATAGATTCAACTTTCAAGACAAGTGCAGTTGTGGTGGTGTAGGTTGTCCAAACTGTCAAGTGTCTTTCAGACTTAACGTTGAAGGGCCAAAGGTTGTTTACTCTGGAGATTTAATAAGCGATGATCCCGAAATCAAGCCAGCTTACGATAACATACCAATAATAGAGCTTTACAAAGGTCAACAACTTATGATAGAAGCTTTTGCAAGACTTGGAACTGGAAAAGAACATTCGAAGTTTCAGCCAGTTTCCGTATGTTTTTACAAGATAATACCAGATATAAAGATCAATAGCTGTTCTCTTTGTGGAGAATGCGTCAAGGCATGTCCAAGAAATATACTAAAAATCGAAAAAGACAGAGTAGTGATCACTAACGTATTGGAATGCTCCTTTTGTTTAGATTGTGTTAGAGCTTGTGAAGAAAAAGCAATAGAAATAAAGGAAACGAATGATTTCTTGTTCACAGTTGAAGGAACTGGTGCTTTGCCGATTAGAACAGTTATGAGAAAAGCCTTAGAGATATTAAAAGAAAAAGCAGAAGAAATGATTAAAATCTTAGAGATCTAACGCCTTTCAGTTCTTCTCCTTCCACGCTTTCCGGGCTGAACTATTCCCAAATATCTGGCACATTTAGGACAGTAATAAGCTTTATAATTTGCAATGTGAACGTTTTTCTCTCCAACCATCTTAATTATCTCATAATCGAGTTTTAATCCTTTATATCCGACAAAAGTCTTAAACCTTGGGACTTTCCTTCCACAAGCGGCACATCTGACCATGTAGTCTTTTCCACGAGATTTACTCTGCTTGTATTCCCTAACGTAAGGAGCCTTTGACATAACTGTTTATTGACTTAAAATGCTTTAAACCTTTCGATTAAAAAAGTGAAAATTTTCATAATTATCGCAATCATTATTACCATAAACCTTAAATAGCTTTTAAATTAAAATTTATCATGCAGGAACTCCTAAAAAAACTTAAAAATCTTAGAACTCTTCTAGTTTACGAAAATGTCTATTCGCTTGAGTACACACTCTTTAACGAGATTCTACCAACGTTCAAAGATTTAAAAACCTTTTATATAATTTACTCAGAATGTGCTAACAGAACCCTTAAAATAGCTGGTGAATCCTTTAAAGAACTAAATAAAGAAACCGAAAAAATTTTAAAAAACTGTAATATAATAAAAATTGGTAGAAATTCTAAAATTCCATTTGGAAAGTTGTACAAATTTATAACTTTTAACGAAAACTACACGGATTTTTTAAAAGATGCATTAGAAAACGTAGAAGGACTAATACTCTTTTATGGGTTCTCTATTCTGGTATTAAAAAGTGATGTAAAAGATTTAGTAGAACTGTTTGATATAATTCCAGAAGATGTGACACTTATATGCGAATGTAATAAAAACGTTTACAGGAATGAGTTCAGTATATTCTTTGATGCAGTCCTTTCAATTAGAGAAGATGAAATGTCTCTTGGAGAATTTCAGGTTTTGGAGGTTTTATACAGCTCGAAACTTGATTTAATTCCGGGAACTTGTGAAAGGTTTAGGTGGGAATATGCTAGAGTTTGAGGGAAATGTAATGGTTTTTGGATTGCCGCTTGTAGGAAAAACGGTACTAGCGAGGAACATATTTCTAAACAAGCTAAAAGAGGGGTACGGAGGAATCTATATAACTACGAATGATACTGGTGAAGACGTTTTGGAGTGGTTTAAAGATTTCAATGTGGATTTTAAAGTTATAGACTGCATTTCAAAGACGATATATCCAGATGCCGAAGATACCGATCAAATAAAAAGGGTTGCAAGTCCTATAGATTTAACTGGAATTTCAGTTTGGACGAGCAGGTTTATAGACAGTTATTTCAGGACTGGAAAACGAGATGTCATCGTTCTTTTAGATTCACTTTCAACTCTACTCATGTACACTAACCCACAAACGGTATACAGATTTTTGCACGTAGTTACAAGGAGAATAAAAGCAACTAAATCCAAAGCTCTGTACATAGTCCAAAAAGATATGCACGACAACAGAACTATTACTACACTAAAGCAGATGTTCGATGGAATCATAGAGGTTAAAGAAGAAAACGATAAGAAGTTCTTGAGGTTTATATCTCCAACTTATAAAACGGATTGGATTGAGTTTACAATTAATAAGAAAACGGTGGTAATATGAAGTTGGGTCTGCCAATTATAGATGATTTGATTGATGTTCCATCTGGTAAAGTTATTACATACTATGTCGATCCAGAGGTGGAGGGAGACGTATTCGTAATGCAAACGACACATAAAAACCTTGAAGACGGATATAAATGCTGTTTTGTAACTACGAGCATGAGTCCAATGACTGCAAGAAATAGGTTTAAGGAATTTGGATTCAATGTCGATATCGAGAACTTTTCTATTGCAGATGCGTATTCGGGAATAGTTGGAGATGTATCAAATGAAAGGTACTTCATAAAAGATCCCTCAAACATCGATGAACTAAGTGAAGTAATTGAAAGGGTTATAGAAGAAAACGATTTAATAGCCATATGTTCACTTTCGACAATGATAGATATGTGTGGTGAGGAGATCCTTGAAAAGTTTAAGGACTGGAAAAGTCTCGCTACTGCGAACGAGTCTGTAATAGTTTCACAGTTTATCGCATGGCCTTACGAGAAAAGAATAATAGATACAGTAAAGGATTTGTCCAATGCGATTATAACTATTGGAGGAATTCATCACAGAGTCATACTCGGACAGTACTATGGATTGCTAAAAGTCGACTGGACGAAGGTTGAAAGTCGATCTGTCCTATTTAAACTCGCAAAACCCGGGGGAATAAGAGCATACATTCCAAAAATCCTTGTAACAGGCCCATACAACGCTGGAAAATCAACTTTTGTTCACGCTGTATCCAGTAAGGCCATATCCGTTGATAGGCTTGGAACTACAGTTGCCTTAGATTATGGACATGTAGAATACAAGGGATTTAGTATAGACATTTTCGGAACTCCCGGACAGGAGAGGTTTGATCCGATTTTGAAGGTTTTGGGTGGCGAAGCCTTAGGTGTTATATTAGTAGTAGATTCCACAAAGCCAGAAACATTTACGAGAGCTAAGGAATTACTTGAAAAAACTACTAAGTTTGGTTTGCCCTATGTTATAGCTGCGAATAAACAAGATTTGCCAAACGCCTTAAGCCCAGAAGAGATAAGGAGGAGGTTGAATTTACCGAAAGATATTCCAATAATTCCAACAGTTGCGAATAAGGGTATTGGTGTTTACGAAGTTTTAGATGCTTTAATAGATTTGCTCACGAGGTGGAGCTATGAGTATTAGGGAGATGCTGGAAAAGGTTTTAAAGGATTTGAGATCTGTTGGAGATATTGAAGCATCGGCTATAGTTTCGAGAGATGGACTGCTAATAGCTGCGGACATCCCTCAAAATATTAACGCTGAAGCTTTTGCTGCAATGACAGCTACTATGCTTGGTGCAGCTGAAACCGCAAGCTCTGAACTCGGTAAAGGAGTTCCAGACAGAGTTATCGTTGAGAGTAATGCTGGAAAAATTGTAGCTACCGGTGCAGGTAGTAAAGCTTTACTCGTTGTTATGACGAATCCAAAGGCTACCCTTGGCCTAGTTTTGTTCGAGATTAACAAAGCGAGGGAGAAGATTAAAGACATCCTCAAGTGATTGGAGGCTATGAGAATGGACAAAAATGCCCTATATAAAAAATACAAATCGATTATGGAGAAGATTACAAATGAGCCACCGTTAGCCGATGAAAACGGTAAAATTACAAGGCTTGGAGAAAGATGGATCGCGATATCTGCACGGTATTGGCCTTCGGCATTCCTTGAGGTCATAAAGGGGATAGGCCCCGTAGCACACACGTTTTTATATAACTTTGGAAAGGTTTGTGGCGAAGCGATAGCTTCAAGGTACATAGAAATGGGCGTTCCTAAGGAGAAAGTTGTAGAATACGTACTAGCTGGAGGATGGTACTTCGGATGGTGTTTGGGTTACGTTGCAAAACAGGATTTTGAAAACAAAATTCTTGAAACAGTTATGCTCGAAAACTTTGAAGCAGACTACGGCAAGGGATGTCACTTTATGAGAGGTGTACACGCAGGAGTATGGAAAAGAGTTGTTGAAGATGAAGTCTATTGTGAGGAAGTTGAATGTAAGGGGCGTGGAGGAAAAGTCTGTAGATTCGTTGTAAAACCCAGTAGTAAGGTGATATTAGATGGAAGAGTTATCTAAAATTAAGATCTCTGAAAAGTATACAAGGAGGGAAATACTTAATAGATTTTTAGAGTTGGATGAGGATCTCTGTAAACTTAAATTAGCTGATTTTGACAACATCGCAGCTTTTCCCGCTACTCTAGTACTTGGAATGTATAAGGAAATGGAAAAGATAATTGGAAAAGCTGCAAAAGGATTGATAATTAGATCTGCAAGACTTTCTGCAAAGAAATATGCTGAGAAGTTGAAAGGTCTCGGAGATCCGATGTTTACAGTTATAAATTACTTGACACTTTGGTCTGCTTTGGGATGGGGAAGGGCTAAACTTGAAAGAGAAGAGAAGAGGATTAGATTAATACTTGATTACACGTTTGAAGGGAAAAATTACAAAGAGTTATTTGGGAAATCCGATGAACCAATGTGCTGGATAGCTTTTGGGTTTGTTTGGGGTTTGCTTGAGTCTGCATTGGATAAAGAGATAAGAGGAGAAGAAAAGGAGTGCTTTGCAAAAGGAGATAACAGATGTGTTTTTGAATTCGAATGGGATTAATAGTAGCTGTAGTGCATCAACTTTAAAATAAGGTGGTGATGCAATGTTGTTGGTGAAATATTTAAATCGTTCACAATGTAGGGTCACGATCCAACCACCTAAT
>CAZFII010000025.1:9863-11422 GCA_964518925.1 uncultured archaeon | reverse complement strand
AAAAAACCTTAGTTTCTTTTTATTGAGCCAAATACAATTATCATTTTTCTAAAGCAAGCTATTTTTAATTCTTTTTTCATTAGGAGATATATTTAAATAGTTTTCTATTTATATAATTAAGAAAAATTATATAAGTTTTTTATTAAATTATAATATAATTTTTGAATATATTATATTAAACTGTAAAGTATACAGCTATATGGAGAGATATTGATTCTAAATTCAAAACTTAAACAAAAATCTTTAGCGATATTATTCATTAAAATTTATCTTAATTCTATTTGAGTAGCCTTTTTATTTGTCAAGATCAAAAATAATCGATGAGAGATAACTGCTGCTGCCAGTTTGAGATGTAGCTTGCTCTTTATATACCTTCGATGTTTTTAAATGCTAAGAAATTCGTATATTTAGGTTATGAGGATTTGGGAGATAAGCTTATTATAAAGAATGCTGATGAAACACTAAATTCTGTAGGTTAATAGCAAGAATTTTTTAGAAGTTTCTGAATGAAGGAAGCCCAGTACAACTATCTTTTTCTGGTAAAAGTTTACTAAGCTTAAGCAAATACTTAAGAGCTTATGCAGCTTGAATGCTTGGGGGTATGATCTTTGACATAAAACTCGGTAAGAAGAAAGCGTAACATCAAATATAGGTTGCTGGTTATGCCTTAATCTTTAAAAGTGTGCTTGAGAGATCAGTTGATATATTTATACCTCTAGGGTTACAAAATAAGTGACTAAGTCAAGTTTTTTAGAAAATGATGCTTTTGAAGGATTCTAAGCCCGATATTGCGTTTTTAGGAGTCTTTACTTTAGCTGACATTTTTGAATCTCCGCTGAAATCTAAGTCCTTTAGCAAACTCAATACCAAGTACAACTTCTTCCACTCCTTCGGAAGATTCTATAAAACCTTTCCAAAGGTACCAATAGATTTGGAAAGTTTACAATTTGGTAGGAGTAGATTTCTATTGTATAAACTCAACTCGTTGAATCTGAGTAATTCGAACAAATCTCCTGGTATTATTGAAAACCCCCTCGTATTCCGTATCTAAAACGGCTAATAAGCATCCTTCTTCGGGAAACCTAATCGATAGTAGTGGATTTTTCTAAAATAACTAATACCATCTACTACTATCTCCATCCTCTCCTTATCACCGATTTTATGGAGTTGATCACGACACTTCTCAGATCTAAGTTTTTCTTCTTGAGCTTTTCTGCAAGCCCTTCAAGCGTTTTAGATTCTGCGATGAGCATGTTACTCTTAAATACTTTAAAAGTTGTTTCCACTTCAAGTCTAGAAAAAAATAAGGCTTTAAAGTTTCTTCTGTAATCTTTGATATAGCTCCTTTACTATAGCCTTAACTCTCTGAGCATCCTTTCGATCTTACGGGTTCAAATTCAAGAAACAATTGCAACATAATGAATAACAGCATGAGAAACAAGATAGCCATTATTTTGAAAGATTCCGGCTTAATTAGGATTCGAAAGAGTGCTTTTATAGGAAGAGATTTTGTCGAGAAAAAGGGAAACGATGGAATTGATATTTTTCCTTACATAGGT
>CAZFII010000025.1:0-9763 GCA_964518925.1 uncultured archaeon | reverse complement strand
AGATTTTGTCGAGAAAAAGGGAAACGATGGAATTGATATTTTTCCTTACATAGGTGACACGGAAAGCATAGCCTTTAATTCGGACAAAATTAAGACCTAATATTATATACGTGTACAACAGCGAGAAAGTCGTGAAGATCCAGCCGGTGGAAAACAACTACATCATAACGCTACCTTGCCAACATCTCGACGGAAGGAAAATTTGCGATCGATAATAAGGCTTCTACGGAGAGAAGTGAGATTAGAAAACGAAAAAGTATTTATGTTTGTCGTTTAACCTTTTATGGGTGATGATTGAATCCAATTCTGAGTTCTGCGATGATGAGGTAGCCCGCGACTGATGAGTTGGCTTATTTTCGCCAAGATTAGTAAATTCTTCACTTTATTAGGCAGATACTGTTCTCCATCTCTTAAAGCTAAGGCAAATTGAAATTATATATTTCCCTTGCGGAATATGGCTAGTGCGAATTCATTACGTCGAGAATAGAGTTGATCTAGCGTTGGAAAAGCATCGAAGAATATAACCGAATTCTGAGTTTTTACAAAATTCTTTGATTTTTTGGCTCGGTAGAAGTAGCTTCTTGCCAAAGCCTAAACTACTTTATCAAACCCTTGATGAAAGGAGCACGATCTCTTACCGAAAGAAATAAAAATCCAAGAAATCTGAAACAATATCAATGCTATTTGACTTCAAGTTGAGATACCTAATTCCACCAGTAGTAGTCGCGATAACTGCTCTAATCAATCCTCTCTTAACTGGAGCTGTCGTTAGCTCTCTAATAACGTCTATTAAAGCATCGCTCGGATGCAGATACGGAAGAGTTGGGAAAAGAGCTATCCTCAGTTTGGCGTTAACTTACCTCCTCATCTCGGTTTTGATTAGCTTCTTAATGGATAGATTGCTTGAATCTGTTTTCGCTTTGCTAAATTACACGCTAATATTTCACGGTAGCATCGCTTGCCTTTTGATATACTCTGGATACAAAACATCAAAGAATTTCTTTTGTAAATCGAGAGATATAACAGACAAGTCATTTCTCGCAATATCTTTGCCCTGCCCCGTTTGCATCGCTGGAACGCTGTTGTCTTGCTACTTTCTGTCTCAAGCCGTGAATATAAATAACATCCTTACGGGTCTAATCGTTGGTGGGATAATCTCCCTCGGAATAGTTTCTTTCTCTATCGGGGGCAGAGAAAACCCAGAGAAACTTGGAGATATAATGATAATCTTGGGAGTTTACTACATCTTCTCGATTCTGCTGATCCCGGCAATACTTCAGGCATCGAAAATTAAGGCGAATTTGTCTTTTGAAATTAGTCCATATTCACTTGTTTTGATAATCCCGATCATTCTTGGAATTGTAAAGGGGTGGTATGGTGATAGCTGAGACGCTATACATCACAATGTATACTATATCCACGTCGCTTCTGTATCCCGTTGTTTTCTCGCTAATAGTCCTCGTAGTTTACTCCCTAATGAAAATTGGAGAATTAATTGCGGAAAGTGCAAGAAGAAGCAGAGATTTCGAAGCTTTAAGAAGAGTCTGTAAGAACTCGGAATTCAGAGAGGCTTTGGAGGAGCTTAGCAAAATGAATTTGAACAGATTCCTCAGGGAGTTCGTAGAAGATCTGAAAAAGATAAATCCAACGAGAGAAGACATCGAGAAAATTCTTCAAGATTACGAATTGAAGATAGCAAAGGAACTCGAAATCCCTAAGATATTGGCAAGAATTGGGCCGATGTTGGGTTTAATGGGAACTTTGATCCCGTTGGGCCCCGCTTTAATGGCTTTATCCAAGGGAAACGTGGAGTTGCTTGCAACAAATCTCATAACAGCTTTCGCAACAACAGTTTTGGGACTGATTGTTGGAGGAGTCGGATATATTTCTTCCCTCGTTAAAAAGAGATGGTATCTTCAGGATTTGAGCGATATGGAATACATAGCAAAAACTTTGGGTGGTTTCGATGAGGGGGAGACTGATTGAAGAAATAGAAGAGGAGGATCCGCTATCGTCTGTTGCGAACCTGTTCGATGTAGCCGTAGTCTTAGCCCTCGCATTTATGGTAATGCTCTTGATATCCTACAACATGGCTGATCTTCTAAATCCAAAGGCTGAGGTTACGATGGTTAAAAACCCGGGAAAGGACAACATGCAGATAATAATAAAGAAGGGGAAGGAAATCAAAGTAATGAACATGACTAAGGAAATCTTGGGCGGAGAGGGCAAGAAGATTGGGACTGCTTACAGATTGAAAGACGGAACGATAATCTATGTCCCCGAAAACGAGAGTCAATAATTTTTGATTTCTTAGCAAATCAAATAGATATGCTTAAATACCTAAAAACAAATTTTCTTGACGAGGTGTTAAAATGATTGGATATAGGACTTTGGCAATATTGATAGCGTTGTTGATGATCTGTCCAGCAATCGCCGAAGAGGTCACAAATGAAACCCAAACGATTAAAGCAAACAACAGCGAAAATTTGACTGCTACGTTAACGGTAAAAGTCACGCATAACGGGGTTTTAATCCCGTGCGAGATTTGCATCGATGGGAATTGCACGGAGAGCAACGGAACGGCTATCTTCGATCTTCCCTTGGGGAACTACACGATAAACGTAACCCACGAACTCGTCTTCAACCAGACTTTCATAAACTTAACGAACGACACCACAGTGGAGATAGACCTAAACTACACGACCGTTACGATCAGAGTTGTAGACAGCGAAGGAAACCCGATAGATAACGCAACTGTCGTTGCGGGAAATCTCACAAAGCTTACTAACGAAAGCGGTTTCGTTAATATAAACACTACTAAACTCGGATTTAACGTAACGATATCAAAGGAAGGTTACGTAAGCAAAACTCTAAGCGTATCGGAGAGCAATCTGACTGTGATCCTGCTAAGCAAAACTGTAACGTTCTACCTCGGAACAGATGAGAACTACGAGATTTTAAAAGAACTTGAAAACGAGACTCAGATCGAAGTATATAAAGTCGGTGAAGCAGTTGATTTCGCAAACAAAACTTTGATATTTGTAGCAAATGTCAACGATACTGTCTGTAGTCAAATTGCAAACGAGACGAATGCTACGATCGTTTCGTTTAACGCATCCATCGGATACACCGACGAGAACATATCGAAGTATTGGGTTTACGACGGCAAGGAAAATTTAAGAAACCTGATAAGCTACTTGAGGGCTAAGTTCTTTGGAGAAAACGTTACATATAAACCTCCTAAGGTTCCAGAAAACAGAAGTAAGATTGTATTCGTCTTGGATGAGAATTCAAAGCAGATACCTTGGATAATTAACGCAAGTAAGGACTTATACGTGGAAAAGAACCTAAACGTTACCGTATTAGCTTACAGCGGTTGGGAGGATCTTGAAAACAAAACCAAAGGCATTGACTTCTCCGAGTTCGATGTAATCTTCCTTTACATGCTTGGCTATCCGTCTCAGGAGGTTTTGAAAGATAAGCTAAAGGGAGTTAATGCGAGCGTAATCGGAATAGCGTTCACAGATTTGTTCAACATAACGAACGTTAATCTTTCGGATTCCGAATATAAGCCAATAGTAGATTACTGGAATTACGGAGGAACGGAGAACTTCAAAAGGCTGATGATATTTCTCGGAGTTAAGTTCTGTAAGCTGAATGTATCCGATTTCGGAGTGGCGGAGATTCCACCTCCGATCGAGATACCGCCGTTCGGAATATACCATCCAGATGCAAGGAAGCAGGGAGCTGGCTATGCCGGAATGGGAATATTCAAGTCGGTAGAGGATTATCTCGAATGGTATAAGAGCGTAGGGAAGTGGAAAGATGACGCACCAATCGTCGGAATCCATTACTACTACGTGAACGATCCAATGACTTATCCCGTTATCGATTCCCTAATCCGCAAATTAGAGAGCCTTGGAGCTAACGTGATCTTTACATCGTTCAGTTACAAGGACAAGAATTCGACGAAGTGGTTTTCAGAAGTCTACAATAAAACCGGGAAATCCGTTGACGTTCTGATAACTTTAACGTCATTCAGACTGTGGTATCATCACGAAGATAAGGGTATAGACTACCTAAAGGAGCTAAACGTAACGCCGATGAAGGCTATAATGGAGTATTACTACAACGTCAGCGAATGGGAGAACGCAAGCGGATTGGCTCCTTCTTCGATAGCTTGGCAGATCGCCCTCCCAGAGCTCGACGGATTGACGGAATTCATAATCGTCGGAGCAAAGAACAAAAAGACGAAGGAATACGAACCTATAGACTACCAGATCGATTGGATTGCTAAAAGGGCTATAAAGTGGGCTGAGCTTCACAGAAAGCCGAACAACGAAAAGAAGATAGCGGTAATTTACTACAACCACGGAGGAGGAAAGGACAATATAGGTGCTTCTTACCTCGACGTTCCCGCAAGCCTCGAAGTTCTTCTGAAGGCTATGAAGGAAAGGGGATACAACGTAAACACGAGCTTCAACAAAAGTAGACTGATATATTTGCTAACCCACCAAGGAATAAACATTGGAACTTGGAAGAAGGAGGAGATAAAGGATCTTCTCGATACGGCTGTTCTAATCCCCGTTGAAAAATACGAAAGCTGGTTTAACGAACTGCCGAAAGAGAAGAAGGAAGAAGTAATAAAGATGTGGGGAGAGCCACCCGGAGACATAATGGTTTACGAGAACGAGAGCGGCAAATATATCGTTATCCCGGTGATAAAGCTCGGGAACGTGATTCTCGCACCACAGCCGACGAGGGGATATCTGCAAGATCAGGAGGCTTTGTATCACGACAAAGAGCTCCCGCCTCACCATCAATACATAGCATTCTACTTCTGGCTTGCAAGGGAATTCAAAGCGGATGCGATAGTCCATTTCGGAACGCACGGAACTCAGGAGTGGCTTCCGGGCAAGGAAACAGGATTGTCTTCAAAGGACTGCTGGCCCGCAATCCTAATCCAAGATGTTCCAGTCGTGTATCCTTACATAATGGACAACGTTGGAGAGGGGACTCAGGCGAAGAGAAGAGGTCAAGCCGTGATAGTAGATCATCTAACACCGCCGATGATTTCGAGCGGTTTATACGGGAACTTATCAATCTTGCATGAGAAGATACACGAATACGAGCAAGCTCAGGACGAAGCGGTAAAGAAAGAGCTCAGGAAAACGATAGAGAAACTCTACTACGAATTGGAGCTCGACAAAGTATTGGGGGACATAAGTGGATTAAACGAAACGGAATTCGATAAGTTTTTGGAAAACGAGCTCCACGAATACCTCCACGAGCTTGCAGACACTGTAATGCCATACGGTCTTCACATCCTCGGAACCGTTGATCAAGAACATATCGTAGAGTTCGTGAAATCGATGTTAGGAGAAGACTTCAAAGAAAACGTGAGCAGAATTAAACCAATAGAGGAGCCTGAGGACGAGGAGATTCTATACAAACTTATCGAGGAAGTCATTATAAACGGAACGGATCCCGTAGAGGCTCAGAAGAAGCTTTTGAATGCGACGGATGACGGCGTGACGCATGATCTGAACCTCGCTCTTAAGTATTACCACGATTTGCTCAACTGCACGAGAGAAATCCCGAGGATACTCAACGCCCTCGAAGGGAGGTATATCCCACCCAAGATAGGTGGAGACCCGATAAGAAAGCCCGATGCTCTGCCCACGGGAAACAACTTCTACTCATTCGATCCGAGAACGATACCTACGAAGGAAGCTTGGGAAGTTGCAAAAAGCGTCGTTGACGACTTGATAAGAAGATACTACGAAGAACACGGAGAGTTTCCAGAGAAAATATCCTACGTTCTCTGGGCTACCGAAACGATGAGAAATTACGGGGTTATGCAGGCCGCGGTTCTCTACACGATGGGAGTTAAGCCCGTATGGGATAAGAGGGGGAGAGTTAAGGATATCGAGCTTATTCCGTTGGACGATTTAAAGCTAACGCTATCTGACGGCACAACAATCCAAAGACCGAGGATCGACGTTTTGGTTGTTTCATCTGGGCTTCACAGGGACACATTCCCGATGTTAATGCGATTAATTGACAAGGCTGTCAAGATGGTAATAGAGGAAGGGATCAAAGGAAACGAATCTCCCGAGCAGAACTACGTTTACAAGCACTACTTAGAAATTAAGGAAGAGCTGTTAAGCAAATACAACGAAAGCGTCGCTGACTCTCTCGCAAAGCTGAGGATATTCGCTCCATGTCCCGGAAATTATGGAACGGGACTTCCAGATGTTATAGCCGCAAGCGATACGTGGGAGGACGAAGGAAAACTGGCTGAATACTTCATAAACAGAATGGGATTCGCCTACGGAGAGGATGTTTGGGGTATTGAAGCATCCGATATATTCAGGCTTAATCTGAAGGACGTAAAGGTCGCAGTCCACTCAGACACATCGAATCTATACGGAGTATTGGACAACGACGACTACTTCCAGTTCCTCGGTGGGATAGCTCTTGCGGTCAGACATCTGACGGGAGAAACTCCCGATACGTTTGTGTTCAACCTGAGAAATCCCGATAAGCCCGAAGTCCAGACGCTCAGCGAATTCCTCGTAACGGAGCTTTACACGAGATACTTCAATCCGAAGTGGATAGAGGGAATGATGGAACACGACTACGCCGGTGCGAGAGAGATGATGAAGGTTATAGAGTATCTGTGGGGATGGGAAGTGACTATGCCCGATCTGATTTCAGATGAAATGTGGAACAAATTCTACGATATATACGTGCAGGACAAATACAACCTCGGGCTGAAAGAGTTCTTTGAAAAGAACCCATACGCAAAGCAGTCCATTGTGGCGAGGATGCTTGAGGCAATCAGAAAAGGCTACTGGAATGCTCCAGAGGAGGTTAAAAGAGATCTTGCAAAAGAGCTCGAAAGATTACAGCAAACATACGGTTTCACATGTTGCCACCACACATGCGGGAATATAAAGCTAAGGGAATTCAAAGCGGGAATTCTAAGCTCTATAAAAGAGGAGGAAAAGAAAAAGGAAACGACGAAAATCGTAAGGAGGAGACACCACCACGGAGGAGGCGGAGGCGGTTACGTCATAACCCCGACAACGGTTGTAACGACAACTCCTCTACAAAAGCAAAAGGTGAACGAATCAGGCGGAGTCGGATTGGAAAGTCCGAAGAAGCCTGAACAAGCTAAGAAAGCTACGAAAGAAGTAAAGGGTTACAAGATTGAGGAAGTTGAAAGAGCTCCGATAAGAGTTTCAGCGACACCGATTGTTGTCTTAATTGTAGTAGCGTTAGCCGTAGTGTTGTTCTACATCGGAATGAGAAGAGGCAAAAGATAATTTTTTATTTTTTAACTAACTGGCTCGTAAACGATCCCGAGCTTTTTTACATCAACAGACAAGACAGGATGTGTTAACTTAAGGGCATAGGCTTTAAATATTGAATATTTATGCTTTTCGCACTAAGTTAACACATCCAACAGACATATCGTAATTCTGACAGAAAACGCTGTTCCACTTGGAACGGGTGGCGATGATGGAAGCTTACTTCTCCTTTTCTTCACAGAACTCGCAGCTTTCAAGAATTATGTAAGCGATCTCCGTTTTTAGGTCAAGGAAGTTCGGATGCTTCTCGATCTTTGCCTTCCTTATGGATTCTAAAAGCTTATCGAAAAGCTTCGATTTCTCTTTGTGAATTTTCCAGAGGTCTTAGATTTCTTTCCTTATCATGCTGTAATACCAGCTGGGCCTCTCCTTAATAATAAGAATGAATACTTAAACCTCATCGCTTAAGTTGTTACTCTTATGGCAAGTTTAAAACATAAGCTCTAAAGCAACACGATTTCTAATTTATTTAGTTAGTTTGTAATTTAAACCAAAAGAGTAATATATGTTTCAGAACTAAACTATAGATATGATGAGAGTTGTAGGAGTAAATATTAAGAATCTTGTCCGACAAATTCTTAGGGTAATTATTAATCGAGGTGTATACGATGATTACGTTAATTAATCCCCACTCAAGTGCTGAAGTAATTTCAAGAGTTGGTTTTAAGACGCCTCCAATCGGTTTAGCGTATATAGCTTCGATTTTGAGAGAAAACGGCTTTAAAGTTAGAATAATAGACAACGTAGTCGAAAAGCTCAGCTTAGATGAAGTAGTTAAAAGGGTTAGGGATAGCATAATAATTGGAATATCTACTACTACACCTACATTTAGCACAGCTTTGAAGTATGCTAAAAAGATTAAAGAGGCTTTAGAGAACGTTTTTGTGGTTTTAGGAGGAATTCACGTTTCCTTTATGCCTTATTCTGCTTTGAAGCATGAGTACGTTGATGCGGTTTGTGTTGGTGAAGGCGAATACACAATGCTTGAACTGGCTGAAAGGATTGAGAAGGGAAAAACTTTGGAAGGCGTTAAGGGTTTAATTTACAAGGAAAACGACAGAATAGTGGATAACGGTAGGAGGGAGTTCATACAAAATTTGGACGAAGTTCCTTTCCCCGCTTACGATTTGCTACCGCTTGAAAAGTATTCAGTACTCGGCCAAAAGCTTGAGCACTTTCCAATGATGTCCTCAAGAGGTTGTCCGTTCGGATGCAGATATTGTGCATCCTCACTATTCATGGGAAAGCGTTTCAGGGCGAGAAGTGCGGAAAACGTTGTAGATGAGATAGAATGGCTTCAGGATAAATTTGGAACGAAGTACATTGGGTTTGGGGACGACACTTTCACCTTAAACAAGAAAAGAGTTTTAAAGATATGCAGAGAGATTAAAGATAGAGGACTTGATGTTGAATGGAGTTGTTCATCCCGTGTAGACACTATAGATGGTGAACTGATAAAGGAGATGAAATCTGCTGGTTGCAACTGTATATACTACGGTGTCGAATCGGCAAATCCTAAGATTTTAAACGATTACTATCGAAAGAGGATAAGTCTTAAGCAAGTGGTAGATGCTGTAAAGAAAACAAAGGAAAATGGTATAGTTACGGTTTGTTCATTTATAATTGGAGCACCTATGGAAAGCAAAGAGGATATGATGAAGACTCTGAAATTCTCGATAAAGTTGAATCCAGATTACGCTCAATACTCCATTTTAACCCCTTATCCTGGAACCGAGATATACAAGGAAGCTAAGGAGAAAGGTTGGCTATTAACCGAAAACTTCGATGACTACACATGTGGCAAACCTGTTTTGAAGAATTTCTACCTAACTCCAAAAGAGATTTCAAAGTTCCTAAGATACTGCTACATGCGCTTCTATTTAAGACCACGTTTTATTCTAAAAGAAATTAAAAATAAAAATATAAAAATAGCATTTGAAATCGTTAAGAGATTGCTATTTAAAAATAAAATAGTATTGGAGTAGATTTGATTGCTTGTATTTGAGAATGTTTCAGATGATATTACTATTTTTTAAATAGTAAGCCAATTAAAAACTTAGCTTTATAAGTGTTCAAGTTTTCGCAATCAATCATTATAACATAAATTTATATAGTATTAATATAAAAACAAATCGTTCAACCCCGAAATAAGGTATTCGTGAAATTAATGACCGTTTACGATGATAGAATTGAATTTAAAGAGCTTATGAAGCTTCAGTTTACAGAATTACTGACGGAGAGTGGACTGACTTCTACTTAGATAAAGGTTCGACGTAATTTTCGATGGACATGTTAACATAACGTTAAAAGATTATAGTATAGCATAAACAGTTTTTAGCAGGGTTTTTAGTAATAGAACAAGAGGATGTTTTAATTTTCTGTTTAAA
>CAZFII010000024.1:9342-11519 GCA_964518925.1 uncultured archaeon | reverse complement strand
ATCATAAAGACTTCAACTGAAGATATAATATTTAAAAATCCAACAGTTACAAAGATCTCCGCAAAGGGAATGGAAAGCTTTCAAATAATTGGAAGCTACGAAACAATTAAGAAGAAACCAGAGATAAGCGAAGAAGATGTAAAACTAATAATGGAGCAAGCCAATGTAAGTGAAGAAGTTGCAAGAAAGGCGTTAGAAGAGGCTAATGGAGATTTAGCAGAAGCTTTGATGAAACTTCAAAATCTGTAATGGAACCGCCAGTGGTTTTGTTAAGAGGAAGACACAGTTTTTTGGTTGACAGATTTGAAGGTATTTTACATACTCATCACGGAATAATAAAATTGGAAGAACTAAAAAATAAGAAATACGGTGATGAAATAAAAACCCATCTCGGAGTTAGTTATAGAATTCTTCCATTTAAACCTTCAGATTTCTTCAAGCACTTCAAAAGAGGTGCTACACCGATAATGCCAAAAGACATTGGAGCAATTATTGCATATACTGGTCTATCTCCAGATTCTTTGATCTTCGATGCCGGGACTGGCAGTGGTGTTTTGGCAGCTTATTTAGCATATTTTAACAAGTACGGAGAAGTCATAACAGTCGAAAAGAGAAAAGACTTCGCAAGGATTGCAAGAGAGAACTTCAAAATGGCTAAGCTGAAAAACATCCATCAAATAGTTGGAGATGCCTTATTCGTTGCTGATGGTTTTAAAAAGGAGTTTGATTTAGTGGTCTTAGACATGAAAGACGACGTAGCGTTTATTCCGAAGGCTAAGCAGATCTTAAAAAACAGTGGATATGTAGCAGTATACAACCCTTATATAGAGGCTGCGAGGAGGGTTTACGAGGAGATGCTTAAAAACGGTTTCAGAGAATTGGAATGTTTCGAACTTATAAGAGTAGATTTAGATATAAAGAGGGTCGGAACTCGCGCAGTAACAAAGGTTTGGCATACGGGATACATAACGATAGGTAGAAAAGTAGATTAATTTAGAGACTAACTGTTTTGCATGAGAATTGTTCACATATCAGATTTACACTTCGGTGAAGAACTTATAAGGGAAAAAGTCGAAAAGGCTGTAAAACAGATTAACGAATTAGAGCCAGATTTAGTGATTCTCACTGGTGATGTGACTTGCTGGGGAACACACATAGAGATGAGAGATGCCTATGAAACTCTATCAAACCTAAAGCCAGATTTAGTTGCAGTTCCTGGAAATCACGATGCGAGAAATATTGGGTGTGAATTCTTTGAACTCTACTTTGGAAAGACTAAAAAGTGCATAAAAACTGACGATTTCGTAATAGTTGCAGCTGATAGTACTCAACCGGATCTCGATGAGGGATACATAGGACTTGAGCAGAGGGAGTGGATAGAAAAGAGCTTTAGAAACGATAAGATAAACATCTTTGCAATGCATCATCACATCGTTCCAATTCCAGAAACGGGAAGAGAGAGAAACGTTTTAATCGATGCTGGAGAAGTAGTGGAATTACTGATTAGGAAAGGAGTTGCACTCGTTTTGGCTGGGCATAGACATATGCCATATTCGATAAGACTTATGAGAACTCATATAGTTCATGCGGGAACACTTGGCTCTTTTAAAGTTTTAGGGATGCCAGATCAAAACTACAACATACTAGAGCTAAATGAAGATTACATTTCGCTAAAACTCATGTTCGTAGATTACGGTGAAGTTGAAATAGGTAAATACATGATAAAAACGGAAGTGCCAGAATCCGTGGACATATACCATAGAATTGCAAGACCTAAAAAGGTTTTATTTGTTTCGAATGAAAACGCATGTAGAACTCAAATAGCTGAAGCGTTGTTTAATAAGTTATCTCCCAACAACATGTTAGCTCTAAGTGCTGGAGTAAATCCCGCTAAAAGCGTAAGCGAATTGGCTGTAAAGGCATTAAAAGAGATTGGAATAGATATAAGTGGAAGATCTCCAAGAGTTTTGCAAAAAGAGATGCTCAAAGATTTCGATTTGATCGTATCTTTTGATGAAGATGTAGAAGGAGATGAATACTGGAAGGTTAAGAAACCAAGCAATCTAAACGAGTGCAGAGATGTTATAAGAGAAATTGAAAGAAAAGTTAGAGAGTTTGTTAAAAATCTTTTAATAAGATAAATATTTAAATTTTAATTTTATAGTCATGTTGCAAGT
>CAZFII010000024.1:0-9242 GCA_964518925.1 uncultured archaeon | reverse complement strand
TGGTGATGTAATGAAAAAAAGGATAATTTACTTAGTTTTACCGCCATCGATGTACGTTACACTTGTATATTCACTCATCAAGTTTTTTAAGCTTGGATATTATATAGCGGGATTTCTCATTGCGTATTTCATTCCTCCAGCTGGAAAGGAGAGTATAATACCATTAATGATTACCTTTTTAAAGTTTAAAGGTTTTAACGGATTTACCGCTGTAACTTCATCAGTTGCACTAATAACAGCTACAGACGCTATTACTGCTTTTTTTGTGATATGGAACTTTGATTTAATCTTGTTAATCCCCAAAATAGGAGAAGTCTTGAAAAAACTCGAAACTAAAGCAAAAAATTTTATAGATAAATACAATTTATCAAAAAAGACGTATTTTGGACTTTTTGTATTCGTTTTTATACCGTTTCAGGGAACTGGAACAACTACCGCAGGAGTAATCGGAAGAATCCTAGGCTTAGAGAAGACTAAACTCTTTATAACGATTGTATGTGCATCCTTCTCAAGCTCGTTGTTCATAGCTCTAATGTCCAATTACTTATCGAACTTTATCTTCCCAAGACCATTATCCTAAATCTATCTGCTGCTCTTGCAACAGAGTTTGCTATATGTCCAAGATGCACAACCCATTCAACCATTAAGTGTATGTCTACTGGATTCATCTCTGAGTTAAATAGTTTTGTGTGCAGACCTATCTGAATCTGATCACATTCATGTTCAAGTCTTTCAACTTTTGGAACATGCTCTAAAGCGTCTCTAATTTCTCTCTTGCTAAAAGATGTTTCTATAAGTCTGGAGATATGGTTGACAAGTTCTTCATATTCATTTACGGTTTCCATTATCTTCGATAGGAGTATCTCGAATTCATTCCATATGTCTTCTGGAGCTTTAATCTTCTTAAAAGTCAACATGTGTCCAACATGCTCGCAGTAGTTTATTATATCGTCCTGAACTCTTAAAAACTCTAGCAAGTCGTGTCTATCAACTGGCATCATGAGAGATTTTGAAACGTTGCCACGAATCTCCTCTTTAATCAAATCAGCGTGATGTTCTAATTCATCTATCTCATCTCTAAGTCTTTCAACCTCGTCAAAATCACACCTTCTGTAAGCATCAAACTGTTGTTGAAGTAAACCAACGGCTCTACCACATAATTTTGCATGTCTTAAGAGAGCGTTAAATGGTGAGTATCCAAATATTTCTATTATGGAGCGAAAGAACTTCATACAAATGCTACAAACACGGTATATATACTTATAGTTAACGCCGCTGCAATTGGAACTGTTACAATCCATGAGAGAACAATCTTATACACAACTCTGAGATTTACACTAGCTAAACCTCCAGCTAGTCCAACTCCAATAACACTGCCAACTATTGTATGCGTTGTAGATACAGGCATTCCAAGCGATGATGCAATTAAGACAGTAGTAGCAGTTGCAAACTCCGCGGAAAATCCCCTTGTGTAAGTCAATTCTGTTATGTTCTTTCCAACGGTTTCTATTACTCTGTAACCCCATGTTGCAACACCTACAGCTATTCCAAGTCCACCGAGTACTAAAACCCAATACGGTGTACTTTTACATCCAATTATTGCAACGATAGGGCCAACTGCATTTGCTACATCGTTACTTCCGTGTGCAAAAGCTACATAACAAGCTGTTAAAACCTGAAGGTATCTAAAAACGCCTTCAACTTTTTCAGTTCTAAATTTTTCAAGTAAAAGAACTCTTATTAGCATAAACGTCAAAAAAGCCATTAAAGCTCCAAGTAATGGTGAAATAATCCAACTTAAAACGATTTTTAGTAGTACATACCACTTTATCTGTTCGAGCTCTATGTACCTCTGAGATACCGCAGCCAGTCCAAATCCAAGCATCGCTCCAACAATTGAATGAGTTGTCGATATCGGTAGTCTGTAATACGTAGCTACTGTTATCCAAAATCCAGCCGAAATCAAAGCGGACAGAGCTCCAAGCACGACTAACTCGTGATTTAACAGATCTATTGGAACTATTCCTTTAGCAACGGTATACGTTACCCTATAACCGAAAAGTGATGCCCCCAAAAATTCTAAGACCGATGCAACTATTATTATCTGTTTTAAAGTCAAAGCCCTACTTCCGTAAGATGTGGCCATGGAATTTGCAGCATCATTTGCACCGATATTCCAAGCTACATAAAAACCGATTAAAATCGCTGTAATTGTTAAAATATCAACCATAACGCTTCGACATCTGGGTAATATATATCTTTTTTGATTTTACTGTGATAGAAAGATAAAGATATATATCCATATATTGAATATATATCATGTTTGAAGTGAGGAGGGTTTACTTCAGTGGAAAGAGTAGTTATATAATAACTCTGCCAAAAAAATGGATAAGGGAGAACAATATCAAAGCTGGAGATGAAATACTAATGAAGATCGGAAGAGATTACATAACTATATACCCCAAAGTTACGAAAAGGGGAAAAACTGCCTACATTGATGCAAAGGATTTAAGAATGGAATCACTGCTTAGAAGAATCATCTCCTATTATCTTGCATGCTACGATACGATCAAAATCCATGTTTACAACGAGGATCACAGAAAAGCTATTGTAAACGCATCAGAAATACTGATGGGTGCTGAAGTTGTTGAGGATTTAGGGAAGGAAATAGTGATTGAGATATTCTTAGATAATTCGAGATTAAAAACGAAGGTCATACTTGAAAGGATGGCTAATACATGCGTTGGTATGGTTTCGGATTTCTGCAATGCCCTAAGGAGATTTGATAAATTTGTTTGTAGCTCTATAATCGCAAGAGAAAACGAAGTTGATAGAATGCATTTTCTACTCTTAAGACAATTGAAGCTTGCGTCTATATACCCAGATATAGCCACAGATCTAGAAATCCCAATTGAGAATCTGCACGAGTATAGAACAGTTGTAAGATCACTTGAAAGAATTGCAGATCATGCATACAGAATGGCAAAAAACCTGCTAAAATTGGGTAAAAGCTTTGATGAGTTATGCGACTTTGTAAACTTAGATATAGAAATGCTTAGCACTGCTGTAATCGCATTCCTAAACAACGAAACAGAATTAGCTGAAGTTGTCCTTGAAGACTTCGATGAAGTCCCGAAAATAGAAGATAAGATGTACGAGATTGTGCTCAAAAGAGATATAGAAGAGGCTTTATTACTCAAAACGATATTAGATAGTCTTTCAAGGATTGCAAGTTATTCAGCAGATATAGCTGAAGTCGTAATAAATCTAGCTGTTCAGTAGCATTTTTATTATATCACCGTAATAGATCTGTAGTATTAGGACTATTATTGGATGCTGTATCATATAAATCTTTAATGAATTTCTTCCAAGTAGTGTTATGAAATCTCTTAACGGGAATTTTAAATCCTTCAGTGGTCTATACATCGAGCCAAAGCTAACCCCAAGTAGGAAAACACCAAACCAAGGAATTAATGGCACGTAATCCAACGTATAAAATCCATCTGGAATTAAACCAAGCCATAAAAAGCTATAAGTCGGAAATCTAAGATATGAAAGGGGAATACCAAGCAAAATTATCACTATCCCTACAATAAAACTTATAACTGGTCTTCTTACGAAGAGTAAGCCCAAAACTATTGCAACGCTAAAGAAGTGAAGTATTCCAAAGACTACAAATCCATCACCTATCAACAAATAAGTGGCAAATGTTATAAGCACTGCTAAAGATAACAACTTCATCGCTCTTTTCAACTTTCTGTGTAAACAACCATTCCTATACGATATCGACAAACAAAGCCCTGATATAAATATGAACATCGAAGCTATAAAACGTGGAACGTAGTACAACACTTCAAAACTTAAATTTATTTTACCAAAATAATACATATCAAATAAAAAATGATATACAAGCATTAAGATTACGGCAATACCTCTTGCAAAATCTATTTCCCAATATCTCATCTAAAGTATCTCAAGTCCTCATCACTCCTCCACTGCTGCACAGCCATCTCTTGCATTTCTTTTATCTGCGCAATAATCTTTTCCATTTCTTTAGCTCTCTTTACTAAAGCCTCTTCAGATACCTTCAGATTTAACATCTTCATTAAGACGTCTAAAACGGCTTTCGCGCTCTTTGGATCTACCATGTATCCAGATGTTACTCCCATTAAGCAAGCTGCTTCAATCCCTTCAAGCTGTGAAACTCCAAGTAGAAGTCCTGATGCACCTATTATTCCACCTCCGGGCTCTCCGGGTTCAAATCTAACACCGTATTGTTTTAGTTCGTCGACGAGTTTCTTGGAATTAGCTGCTCCAATTACATAAGGCTCTTCAACGAGTTTTCCAATACCATAGCCTCCAAGCGTATAAATCCTCTTAGCTCCAAATCTCTTTGCAATTTCTATGTAAGCGTTGACAAGCTCAAAATGCCCTTCGTTGCTAATGCTTTGGAAGTCTCCAACTAATATCAATAAGTCTGGAGCTTCACAATTTGATTTCCATGCGTAAACTTCGTTTTTTGGCATTCTTATAGTTCCATCCTCCTGAACTATTACCTGCGGCGGAAAGTAGTGAGAGTATATTTCAACAACTTTCTCAGCTTTTAATTCTTTAACAAGGTGATCCGCTACGAGTTTTCCAACATGTCCAATACCTGGTAAACCTTCAATGAATACTGGATCCTTCAAACCGACTTCTTCTGGTTGCTTAAAATACCTCACATCAACTTTCTTTATCATAAGACCACCTCCTCAAAGCAAAGAATCCAATTTCCTTTCTGAGCTTTCTTCTATATTTTCCATAGGGATCTTCCGGAGAAAACCTTGGAGGTATCGGCATATACGTCTTGCTGTTACATATTGGACACACATCTTTTAATGTATACCTCCCACATTTTCCACACTTTCGCATTAAAACCTTCATATGGCTTCCCTAACGAAGTTTACTTCAACTCCCAACCTCTTAGCAGATCTAGTAACTCTACCAATTGCATTTCTTAATACGGATTCTGCAGTTTTGTAATCATCTGCTTCTATTACAACTCTGTATCTCGGTGCTCCAGCGTATTCTATCTTTATATCTACTCCATCCCTCTTAGCTCTATAAGCTGCTTGCAGAGCTTTTTTGATCCTCTCAACACCATCAGATGCTAAACTTTTAAGTTCGAAGTAACCTCTCACTTTAACCCTCTTTGGCTTTATGTGTTCTCTCGCAAGTTCGCCAATTTCCTTTGCAATCTCTTCACCAACTACTGGAATTAGGACTTCATAACCCTCATAGGCCGCCTCTTCAAAAGCTATGTACACGGAATCGTATTCATCTATGAGTTTTTTACCAATCTCAAATAGTTTATCCTCTTGAATTCCAAGTTTTTTGCCAATTATCTCAAGCCATTTAAAGGCTTTTAGTTCGTTCTTCCATTCCTGAATTTTTTCTTTTCTCTGCCTTTCATTCACGTCTTTTATTGACAAATCAATATGTCCTCTTTTCTTATCGACGTTTAGAACTTTACACACAACCTTCTGTCCCTTTTTAACGTAATCTCTTATATCTTTGATCCATCCAGAAGCTACTTCCCTTATGTGCACGAAACCCTCTTTATTTTCGTATTCATCCAGAGATACAAAAGCTCCAAAGTCTAAAACTCTTGTAACAGTCCCTATGACTATTTCCCCTTTTGAAGGATAACCCTCTCTTTTGATTATCAATTTTTCACTCATCTTTTAGCATCTAATCTAGGCATATTTAAAACTTTACGGAAGAAATAAATATTTTTAAATCAAACTTAAAATTGGGTGTTAAAATGAGTGTGCATAGAATTACGAGTGAAGCTGCAAAGTACTACGCTTTGCGAGAAAAGGTAATTGGGAGCGGGATATCTCTACTTGGAGCTGCAAGCGAAAACTTAGACAAACTATCAAAAGAACAACTTGAAAAACTCGGAGATCTAGCAGCTAAACTTTTACCTCACTCACCGGGTTACGCTGGAAAGATGATGCCAGTAGTTGCGAGACTCTTTTGGAAATTGGCTGGAGTTAACGAAAAGGAATTTGAGTTAGTAGAACTTGAAAAACTTGAAAAAGAAATAGAAGAGCTTAGAAACGAATTGAAAATTTAAATTTTATATTTTTTAGTTCTGTCAAAAAATTTTAAAAATAGTAAACTTATGCCATCATATGAGCGAATTAATGGAAATGCTAATTAGAAGAGGTTTTCTCTGGCAGTCTTTTGAGATTTATGGAGGAATGGCAGGATTCATCGATTACGCTCCATTAGGGACTGGATTGAGGAGGAGAATAGAAGATGTATGGAGAAAGTATTTCGTAATAAATGAGAGAGCAGCAGAGATAGATACACCAACTGTTTGTATAGAAGAAGTTTTTATCGCATCGGGACATGTGGAATCTTTTACAGACGTTGCAATAGAGTGTGAGAAATGCGGTAAAATATTTAGGGCTGATCATTACATAAAGGAAAAACTTGGAATTGACGTTGATGAAACTGTTGAAGCTATAAAGGAAGTAATGGAGACCTATGGCTTAGAATGTGAATGTGGAGGAAAATTCAAAGAGCCGAAGCCATTGGGTTTAATGTTCTCAACCACTATTGGGCCGGGAAGAGGTAAAAAAGGTTATCTCCGCCCAGAAACAGCACAAGGGATGTTTGTAGACTTCAAAAGACTTTTAGATTACTTTAGAGGTAAACTACCATTTGGTGCAGCTCAAATCGGTAGAGCTTACAGAAATGAGATAAGTCCTAGACAGGGAGTTATAAGGCTTAGGGAATTCAATCAAGCTGAATTGGAATACTTCGTACATCCAAAGGAGAAAAGACATCCAGAGTTTCATAAAGTAGCGTCAGATGTAGTAAAGTTAGTGGACAAATTCGATAATGAACATGAGATTACGCTTAGAGAAGCTGTAGAGAAGGGAATTATTGCTAACGAGGTTCTAGCGTACTTCATCGGTAAAACGAGAAGATTTCTGTTGGATATAGGTATTAAAGACGAAAAGTTGAGATTTAGACAGCATAAAGACGATGAAAGGGCTCATTATGCGGTAGATTGTTGGGATGCTGAAGTTCTAACGAGTTTTGGATGGATTGAAGTAGTTGGAATCGCTGATAGATCTGATTACGATTTAAAAAGGCATAGCATGTATAGCGGTGAAGATTTGAGCGTATTTATTCAGTATCCAGAGCCTATAAAGATTAAGAGAAGAAAGATTGTTCCAAAAATGGAAAAACTTGGCCCAGTTTTTAAGGATAAGGCTAAGAAGATTGCTGAAATGTTAAAGAACTCCGCACCAGCTGATGAAATAGTTCTAAACGTTGATGGAGAAGAGGTAAAAATTACAAAAGAGTTCTTTGAAGTTACAGAAGTTGAGGAAGAAATCACTGGAGAAAAGATCATTCCCCATGTGATTGAGCCGTCTTTTGGATTGGACAGAATTACCTACGCCGTACTAGAGCATTCATACGATAAGGATATAGTGGATGGAGAAGAGAGAAGAGTTTTAAGACTTAAGAGGTGGATAGCTCCCATTCAAGTAGCAGTTTTACCCTTGTTATCGAGAGAACCGTTTACGACTAAAGCATTAGAGATAACATCTATGCTAAAATCTGAAGGATTCTACACAGAATACGATGATTCTGGAAGTATAGGAAGGAGATATAGGAGATTTGATGAAATAGGAACACCGTTTTGTATAACTGTGGATCACCAAACCTTTGAGGATGATACGGTTACTATAAGGGATAGAGACACGACTAAGCAGATTAGAGTGAATATTTCGGAACTTTCAAAGGTTTTAAGAGAATTACTAAGCTGTGAGAAGGATATAACTGAATTTGGAACTGTTTTTAGAGGATAAATAATTTTTATTTTAAAAATTTTTAAAGCAAAAAATATTTAAAAAAATTTTACAGTAAAACTTTTATTTCGAGATGCATACTCATTTAAAACATAACTTTTAGTTTATAAATTTTGGAGGTGATAAAGTGAAAGTCTGGCTTATAGGAGCGTATGGAATTGTGTCTACAACAGCAATGGTTGGCGCTAAAGCTATTGAGAAAAACTTGGTTTCAAAAACAGGATTGGTTTCTGAACTGCCTTATTTCAAAAAGATAAACGATTACGTTCCATTTTCATTTGAATTTGGAGGACATGAGATAAGACCATTGAAAAACGCATATGAAGCAGCGTTAGAGCATTGGAATTTGAACAAGCATTTTGATAAGGAGATACTCGAAGCTGTTAAAGATGAACTTGTTGAAATAGTTGCATGTAAAGGAACAGCTTTAAACTGTGGGCCAGGAATCGAAGGACTTGGAAAAATAGAAACGCTGGAGGACGAAGGATTAACACTTAGAGAGATAGTCGATAGATTAATGGAAGATATGAAGAAGTTTGCAGACGATGAAACAGTCGTTATCAACGTTGCATCTACTGAGCCTTTGCCAAAATTAAGTGATGAGTACCATGCAACCCTCGAAGGCTTCGAAAGAATGATAGACGAAGACAAAAAGGAATACGCTTCAGCTAGCATGTTATACGCCTATGCTGCACTAAAACTCAAGCTTCCATATGGAAACTTCACGCCAAGTCCGGGATCAAGCATACCAGCTTTGAAGGAGTTAGCAATTAAAAACAACGTTCCACACGCTGGAAACGATGGAAAAACTGGAGAAACATTAGTTAAAACAACTCTCGCACCTATGTTTGCATACAGAAATCTGGAAGTTGTTGGATGGATGAGCTACAACATTCTTGGAGATTACGATGGAAAAGTCTTAAGCTACGCTGAGAACAAGCAGAGTAAAGTAGTCAGTAAGGATAGAGTGTTAGAGAAGATATTTGGCTATTCACCTTACAGCATAACTGAAATTGAGTTCTTCCCAAGCCTAGTCGACAATAAAACGGCTTTTGACTTCATACACTTCAAAGGATTCTTAGACAAACTAATGAAGTTTTACTTCATATGGGATGGGATAGATGCCATAGTAGCTGCACCTCTAATCCTAGATATAGCGAGGTTTTTACTGTTTGCAAAGAAGAAGGGAATGAAAGGTGTTATAAAGGAATTAGGGTTCTTCTTCAAGAGTCCTATGGAGAGTGATATCGTAAATACACATGAACAGTTTGAGATATTAAAAGATTGGTTTATCGAAAATAGTTAATTTTTTTTGTAGTGATTCAACGGGTTGTGACACTACATTGTACATAAATTTAAATACTTCATCAA
>CAZFII010000023.1:0-11526 GCA_964518925.1 uncultured archaeon | reverse complement strand
TCTGTGTGCAATAAAGATAGTTAAAGAAGCTCTTGAAAAGAAATGAAACTCGTTTTTAAAGCCTTTTTACCATGTACTCAAACTTCTTCCTATAACCAAACTTTCTGTAGTATTCTCTAACGCCAATACCACTTATTACCGCTATCTTGTCGTATTTTTCTTTAGCTATTTCCTCCGCTTCTTTAAGTAGTCTTTCACCGAACCCCCTATGCTGAAAAGCGTTATCCCTTTTACCAATTGGAATAGCTTTTCCGTATACGTGTAACTCCCTAATTAACGCACAATCCTCTATAGCTTTTATAAAAGGTTTGTATGGGAATCTCAACCTTATAAATCCGACTATTGCATCGTAATCTGGAATCTCAAAGGATATGAAGTATTCTAAACCTTTTGAAGCTTTGTATTTTCTGATTACCAGTTCAGCTTTTTCGTATTCGGATGGTGGCACGCCTTTATGTCCTACCTCTCTACATCTAATACATCTACAACTGTAACCCAATTCTTTTAGCTTTTGATGAACTAATTGCCTTATGTTACCTTTATCCAATCCTATTGCAGCATGAACTGGAATATCTCTCTGAACTCTTTGAACCCTAACCCATTCGGGGAAATATCTCTTAGCTTTAGCTATTAACTCAACGACTTCTTCAGTTGTATACGGCTTGTATTCTCCTCTTTCGTACATCTCATAGAGTTTAGTACCCTTAATTACAAGTGTTGGATATATTTTGAGGTAATCTGGTTTGAAGTCTTCATTACTAAATATCTCTTTAAACATCTTTAAATCTCTCTTGAAATCTGATCCAGGCAGCCCAGGCATTATGTGGTAGCAAACTTTAAAAGCGGAATCTTTTAGCAGTCTTGTAGCTTCAATTGAATCTTCAACTGTGTGCCCTCTGTTTATGATCTCTAATACATCGTTGTAAATGCTTTGAACTCCGATTTCGACCCTAGTTCCTCCATATCTTAACATTTCGATTATATGCTCCTCTTTAGCGTAATCGGGGCGAGTTTCAAAAGTTATACCGATACATCTTACTTTTGCTTTTTCATTTTTCCTCTTAGCCTTTTCTAAATCTTTCTCAAGTTTAGCTTTACTCTTATAAGTGTTTAAAGCGTTAAAAATTCCAAGCATAAACTTGTACTTGTACTCTTCATCCCTTGCGATAAAAGTCCCACCCATCACTATTATCTCTACTTTATCTACTGTATGTCCAATACTTTCAAGTTCACTAAGTCTTGCAATTACTTGCTTGTATGGATCGTATCCGTATTGAGCTCCTCTTTGTGCCGCTGGCTCTAACCCAGTGTAACTTTGAGGTGTGTTGAATTCGACACCACCGGGACAAGGTACACATTTTCCATGTGGACATCTTGCGGGAGAGGACATAACTGCAACAACTGCAATTCCAGAAATAGTTCTCACGGGTTTAACTCTTAATATCTCTCTCAATTTTTCGTAAAACTCTAAGTCTTTGCAATGCTTTAATATTTCGGCGTTTGAGGGAATTTTAGATAATCCAAACTCTCTCGCAAATCTCCTCTTAATTTTTTCTACATCTGATTTATCTCTAGCCTTTTCAGCGATTTCCTTTGCTATTAGTGTGTATATGTTCATAACCTAATAGATTAGTAGCTTTAGGGATTTAACAATTTTTCAGTAAGTATAATAACAAACTTTAAGGTAATTCGTTGTATGGAGGAATACGATGTAGCGATAATTGGAGGAGGGCCTGCCGGTTTAACTGCTGCGATATACTCTGCGAGATATGGACTGAAAACGATATTTTTTGAGGCTTTGAATCCAGTGTCACAGCTTTCATTAGCTGCAAAGATAGAGAACTATCCCGGATTCGAGGGTAAGGGTATAGATCTACTTGAAAGAATTAAGGAACAAGCTTTGAAGGCTGGTGCTGAATGGAAAATCGAAGAGATAACTAAAATAATTAAAAATGATGATAAATTCGTTGTTAAAGGTTCAAACGAGTACTTAGCTAAAGCCGTAATTATCGCAACTGGTGGAAGACATAGAGAGGCTGGAATAAGAGGGGAAAGAGAATTTGTTGGAAGAGGAGTTAGTTATTGTGCAACATGCGATGGTATGCTTTACAAAGGAAAGAGTGTAATCGTTTACGGAAGTGGCAGAGAGGCAATTGAAGATGCGATATACTTAAGCGATATTGGTTGCGAAGTAATCCTAATAAGCTTTGCAAAGGTTCTTAGAGTTGAAAAGGCTTTAATTGAGGAATTAAAAAAGAGAAACATAAAATTGTACCTCAATACCGTGATCAAGGAAATCGTTGGCAAAGAAAGAGTGGAAAAGGTATTGATACACAAAAAAGATACAAAAGAGGACATAGAAATCGAAACTAATGCTGTTTTTATTGCAATAGGTATGAAACCAGCTACAGAGATCGTTGCAGAATTAGGCGTTGAAAGGGATTCAATGGGATACATAAAAGTTGACAGATATCAAAGAACTAACGTTGAAGGTGTGTTCGCAGCTGGTGACTGCTGTAATAATCCATTAAAGCAGGTTATTACGGCATGTGCTGATGGAGCAATCGCTGCCACTTCTGCTTATGAATATATAAAATCCAAGTTTAAAATTTAACTATTTTCGTATGAAGTTCATATAACTTTCTTGCAACTTCTTTTAAATACTCGCAATCTCTTAACCCTTTTATCCACTTATCTGGAATTTTTACGCCTTCTGAACCTTTTATTGCACCACTCATTGCACCAATTGAATCGGTATCACCACCAGCGTTTACAGCTTTTAAAACACATTCTTCGAAATCATCACTTGAAAAGTAGCAGTAAAAAGCCATTGGAACTGAATCTATTGCATAGATCGAATTTCCAAGTTTTTCGACTGCGAAATCCAAATCTCTATCGGATATCTCATATGCATACTTTATCTTATCTGCTAACAGTTCATCATAGGTGCTGACTCTTTTAGTAGTTTCCTTCAATAACTCTTCTTTTTCGAAGTCAAGCAGATTACACGCTATAGCTATTGCAACAGCAACTGCACCACCTATTGCAGAGTTACCTTTATGGGTTACAATTGATGAAAGAACGGCATATCTCTCTACAAGGTTAAAGCTGAAGTGGTAAACTAATCCAATCGGCATAACTCTCATAGCTGATCCACATGTATCCGAAAAAACACCAGCTCTACTCCAATGAATTCCTCTTAACAAGTTCATAATTGCTTGCCTAGATGTAGGGCCAATTCTTCTACTTTTAGTCTTCAAAAACCAATTTTTCAGCTTTTCTGCAAATACATCTGGACTAAAATAAGTTGTCTGCAAAATCGATTCCGCTAAGATAAGCATCTGTTCTGTGTCATCTGTGTATTCTCCGGCTTTCAAATCTCCATAAGGAGACGGTAAAAAATCTGTAATTTCGCCGTATATCTCTTTTATTTGGTCTCTGCTCATGCCTTCGACTGGCATTCCTAAGGCATCACCAACAGCAGTGCCAATAATGCAGCCCTCAAACTTCTTCATAAAAAATGACGAAGCGGAAGATTTATCTATTCTATGTCTACTCTCATATTAAGATGGAAAACTCCCAACTAGAACCTCCCTCGGTTAAGCTTGCAGATGAAATATGTAAAAACCTGCTGGATTCGTATACAATAGAAGAACTGATGGAAACCGTTAGGAAAAACAAGGATCGAAATGTATACATATGCACAAAGAGGAAAAATCCAAAATTTATAAGAATTCTGGTGGATGGAGAGAGTAAGCACTGTTACAGATGTGATGATGTCTTAGTAATTCCGATTCCCAAGAAATTTGCAGTTCTCGAACCAGATAAGCTTTATTTTGAGATGACTCTAAAAGCTAATATCTTACTTGCAGTTCAAGGTGCAAGAGAAAAGGACTTGCACTATTAAAAACAATTTTTAACCCAGCAATATCCGTTAAGCTATGAAATACAAAGTAGCGGTGTTAGGCGCTACTGGAATTGTTGGACAGAGATTCGTCCAACTACTTGTAAATCATCCATGGTTTAAGATCTCTGCTTTAGCGGCATCTGAGAGGAGAATAGGAAAGAGATACGGAAACGAAGTGGACTGGATAGTTTCGCAAGACGTTCCTAAGGAAGTTAGAGATATAGAAATGGTACCAATAGATCCAAAACATATAGATGCTGACATAGTTTTTTCAGCCTTACCTTCAGACGTTGCGAGGGAAATCGAGCCGAAATTTGCTAAGGAGGGTTTTGTAGTTGCAAGTAATGCATCAGCCTTCAGAATGGAAGAAGACGTACCACTTGTAATACCAGAGGTAAATCCAGACCATCTGGGTTTAATAGAGGTTCAAAAGAGAAAAAGAAATTGGGACGGGTTTATTGTAACTAATCCAAATTGTACGACAATAGCATTGGTGATAACTCTGAAACCATTAATGAACTTAGGCTTAAGATCTGTTAAAGTTGCTACGATGCAAGCTTTAAGCGGTGCAGGATATCCGGGAGTTCCATCTCTTGCGATAACGGATAACATAATTCCATTTATAAAAAATGAAGAGGAAAAAGTTCAGACGGAAACTCTAAAGCTATTAGGGAAGTTCAATGGAGAAAGAGTAGAGTTTGCAGATATAAAAGTTTCAGCATCTTGTCACAGAGTTCCAGTTATAGATGGACATCTCGAAGCAGTCTGGGCTGAATTCAACAAAAATATAAGTGTAGATGAGGTAAAAGAGGCTTTTGAAAGCTTAGAACCTTTAGATTTGCCAACATCACCAGAAAAAGTGATTGTAATTAGGGAAGAACAGGATAGACCTCAGCCGAGATTAGATAGAAATGCCGGAAATGGTATGAGTGTAGTAGTTGGGAGGATTAGGAAAGACGATGATAATTCAGTAAAGTACATTCTACTCGGACACAACACCATTAGAGGGGCTGCGGGAGCAAGTATATTAAACGCTGAGCTAATAGTCAAGGAGAAGATGATTTAACCATTTTGTAAAAGTAGAATCCAACTCTAAACTCATAACTCCTTAGAGCTTTATATCCCTTCTTTTCACATTCTTCTTTGGCAGTAGTAAATACGTAATCGTATCCTACTGGACATTCATCTCCGTAGTATGTTACATTTTTCTCATGCCTTAGTATCCATGGTAAAGGCCAGTAGTAGTGTTGGGGAACGTAAACTGCAACTCTTTTTCCGCTGTAAACTAATTCCCTTATCTCATTGGCCATTTCAATCGCTTGAGGCTGAGTTTGAACGTAAATCAGTTCTTCGTTTCTCGCATCGTTGTAATTGATATAAGTGATGTAAAAAGATGCAATAACTGTTGCTATCGCTGCAATCACAAAGACTATCATTAAAGACTTCTTTCTAAAAACTTCTCTTCCAACGAATATCGAGCCTAAGAATGCTAAAGGGGTAGCTATGTGGACAACGAGCCAAGGAGTTTTATAAGACATGACGTGGTAAAAAGTCAAAGCTACAATACACCACCAAATAGCAAATAATTCCAAGAAGCTGAGATCTCTAAATCTCTTGACTATTAGAGGAATACTTGAAATGAACAGAGCAACTGCAAGAAACTCGTATTTTAGTAATATCGGTATAAAAAACCAAACTGGATGGAAGTGTGGTTTTGGTTTACCGAAGGATATGGCATGAGAAAACCAATAGGAAAGTGCAACGTTTGAATAGTGCTCAATCCAAGAAGGATTTAAGAGGTAATTCAGTGGATTCTCTCCACTAAAAATACATACAAAAGCTGAAGAGTACAAAAAAGATGAAAACGCCAAAAATACTACTACTCCAGCAAAGATACCTTTGATGTTAAGTCTCAGATTTTTTTCAAATTTAATTTTATAAAAAAGTACGAACAAAATAAAGATCGGTAAGTATTCAACCCAATTCTCCTTAGAAGTAAATAAAATTGCAAAGAAAAAAGAAGATAAACAAGCAAATAAAATTTTTCTCTCTTCTCTGTATCTTAAATAAAAGTAAATCGCTGTGAGAAAGGATGCTAAAACTATCAAATCGTTTCTGTCGTATCTTGAATAGTATAAGATTGAAGGTGAAAACAGCATGAAAAACGTAAAGATATAAGCTGAATTCCCAATCCAACGTTTAAAACCCAATGAAACCAAAACACCC
The DNA here is from genome assembly GCA_964518925.1 of uncultured archaeon. Classification (GTDB taxonomy): domain Archaea; phylum Halobacteriota; class Archaeoglobi; order Archaeoglobales; family Archaeoglobaceae; genus CAYWXE01. The sequence continues at coordinate 5,393 of CAZFII010000023.1, read as the reverse complement.
AATACACTGAATAAAGCAGTAGTTAACCTTGCAGTAAAGTCGCTATCTCCAAAGATTTTAAACATCAAGGCAGATGAGAAGTACAAAAACGGGCCGTGAAAGGCTGGATCGTATTTGTAGTTATGTCCTTCTAAAACAGATTTTAGGGCTATCCATGCGTGAACACTTTCATCGTGATCCATTGGCCTTACATCGAGCCAAATAAATCTAGTAAGCAACGCAATGATCAATACAGCGATAACGATTTTCTTCATCTGAACAAATTCTACAATTCGATTAAAAATCATTCTATTTCAATTACTTCAACGACTTCAAGCGGTATTCTTGGCATTCTTTTTCCGATTTCATACTTTGCAATTCTCGCAGCGTGTTCTTTACTCTTTGCATTGAATACTTTCATCTCCATTTCTAAGCCGACTAAGGCGGTATTAGCAACTATAAAAACCGATTTCAAATTCGATTTACACTTAGGGCATATAGTATTCCCTACATCTATTCTAACAAAGTTTAGATCTGGACTTAACTTCTTACCTGCTTCGGCTACTGCAATGTTCATAGCATCCCTCACGCTCTTTACGTTCCTTACGATCCAAGCAGCTTGAATAACAACTAAATAATTTGGCATTGATTCAAATAAATCGAGTTGGATTTTAATGTTTTCAATAGCTAAAACTTAAAAACATCTTCAAATACATTATAGAGAAGTGAAAGTATGAGGTTCTTTGTAATAGGATTCGGACAGGCAGGTGGAAAAATACTGGATCTGTTCATAGAGAATGAAAAGAGGTTTGGAACTCATGTAAAGATGAAATGGCTTGCAATAAATACGGCAAGAACAGATTTACTTGGCTTAAAGCATGTCCCAATTGAAGATAGATTACTAATAGGTCAAACTGTGGTAAAAGGTCATGGAGTTGGAACTAACAATAAGTTAGGTGCAAAAATAGCTCAGGATGAAATAGATCATATTCTAAGTGAAATAGACAAAAGAGGTACACACGATTTGGATGCATTTCTAATCATAGCTGGATTAGGTGGAGGTACTGGAAGTGGTGGAGCACCAGTACTTGCAAAGTACTTATCTGAGATGTATTCAGAGCCAGTTTATGCATTGGGAATTTTACCAGCACCTGAGGAAGGGAAATTATATTCACTAAACGCTGCAAGAAGCATGATTTCGCTACTTAAATACGTTGACAACTTAATACTACTGGACAATGGAGCTTGGAGATATGAAGGTTTGAGTTTGAGAGAATCTTTTGCAAAGATAAATCAAGAAATAGTTAGGAGATTAGCAGTCCTTGCAAGAGCAGGGGAACCCATTGAAGAGAATTTAGTAGGAGAAATGGTTATAGATAGCAGTGAAGTAATTAACACACTCAGAGGTGGAGGAATAACTTCAATTGGTTATGCTACCTCTTTAGCGGAAAGCGCTCCTAAGAAGAGGGGTTTACTCTCGCTATTTAAAAGAAAGAAAGAGGAAAAGCTTGAAACACTTGAAAATGATAAATCTATAAAGATTGCAACTCTCGTAAGAAGAGCAGCACTTGGAAGGCTAACGATACAGTGCAATATAAAGAGTGCTGAGAGAGCGTTAATACTAGTTGCAGGCCCTCCTGAACATCTAGACCGAAAAGGTCTTGAAAAGGCAAAACTTTGGCTTGAAGAGCAAATAGCTGGAGTTGAAGTTAGAGCGGGAGATTACCCGACAAGGAGAACAAAGTATGTTGCAGCTTTGGTAATCCTTGCAAATGTTACAGATGTTCCGAGAGTGAAAGAACTCCAGAGATTAGCCGCTGAGGCTAAGGACGAAATAGAAAGTGTCGAAAAGACGAAAATGGAGAAGACTATAGAGCTATTCGATGAAGATATAGAGCCACTAGTTTAATGAAAATCGTAGTAGCGTTAACTGGAGCATCTGGGCAAATAGTTGGAATTAGGCTTCTTGAGATCTTAAAAAATATCGGTGCAAAAACATATGTCATAGTGTCAAAAACTGCAAAAAAGATAATAGAGCTTGAAACGAACTACGATTTAAATTATATCAAATCTTTATCGTATAAATTCTATGATGAAGATGAAATTACTGCATCGATCGCCAGTGGTTCTTTTAAGCATAACGGAATGGCTATTGTACCATGTAGTATTAAAACGGCATCAAGCATAGCTTATGGTATTGCAGATAACTTAATCACCAGAGCGGCAGATGTAACTCTAAAAGAGAAAAGGAAGCTCATAATTGGTATAAGAGAAGCTCCACTACATATAGGTCATTTGAAGACCTTAGTAAGACTTGCGGAGATTGGAGCTACTGTGTATCCCTTGGTTTTATCGTTCTACATTAAGCCTAAAGGTCTTGACGATCTAATAGATTACAACGCTTATAGAATTGCTGAACTACTTGGAGTTGAAGTAGAGTATACACGTTGGAGTGATACTAAATAAGCCGCCGCCGGGATTTGAACCCGGGACCTGGTGATTACGAGTCACCCGCTCTACCAGGCTGAGCCACGGCGGCTGTATCTCTTTAGTTAAATTTTGTTTAAAAAACTTTGTTATTGTGGTAATTATATAAAAAATCAATCACCGAATGTGATAACTGGTGCTGTAGCAATTCTTTTAGCTCCTAGTTCTCTTAATATCGGTTTTAGAAATTTAACTCTCGTTCTTTCTAATATTATATGTATAGCGGCACCACCCTTTGCCAATGGTGAAACAGTCGGATCAAACCCCTCTTTTGTTAAAAACTCTATTATCCTTTTCAAATCGTTTTCATCTGGAACGTTAAACAAAAGACTTACGAGATTCCTTGACTCTATTACTTCTTTCAGATCTGTTATGAGATTCTCCATGACCTTTCTCTTTCTACTATCATTGTACGAATCCTTATTTGCTATGAAAACCGAATAAACTGGATCCTTTATTACATCTATGATCCTACATCTGTTCTCTCTCAAAGTCGTTCCAAACTCAGAAACTTCTATTATCATATCTGCTTCTGGCATTGGTGGTAGAAGAGATGCTTCTGTTTTTCCAATTGGGTCGAATACAACTGCATTTAATCCATGTTTCTCTGCATAAACTCTTGCTATTTCTGGAAATTCAGATGCAATGAAAACCTTCTTATTTCCAATTTTTGCCTTAAAGTCCTCTATTGTTTTTACATCTGGATAGACTTCTTCAGAGACTGCTACTACAAGCTTAGTTGGTCTTAATGGTAATCTGTCAATAACTACAACATTTTTCAAATCGTATTTCAGTTTAGCGTTCTCAAGGATATCTTCTCCAGTAATTCCACCATCCCCTTTCTTAGATTCTATGTAAAATGGCATTATCTGTGGTCTTACTTGTTTAAAAATTATGTCTGGATGATCTACTGTGATCAAATACCCTCTCTCGCTCTTTCTGAGCTTGTATCCAGCAGTGGTTAAAGCATCCCATATCGGTTTTTCTAAGTGACCGTCTGGGAAGTATATCTTAACTTGCATTAAACAGAAGAAATTTGTAACGTTATAAAACCCTTATCTGTACAACCTCTTCTCTATAGATTCAATTCTCTTTTCAAAATCTCTTAAAGCGGATCTAAGCTTTGATTCGAGACTGCCTTTTAACTCATCGGAATTCATGATTACAGTTCTCTTAACACTTTGTAGTTCCTCTCCAACTCTATCTAATCTAAATCCTATACTTAGTAAAAACAGAGCTAATGAAGAAACGAATACAACTGTTAAAGCTATTATCACAAAATCGTTTTTGTACATGGATATCCATCTGTAAACAAGCATAGATGCCGATAGTATCATAACCACTGAGAGAGCTATATATCCAGAGTTCATATGCGTACTTTAAATTTATATTATAAGTTTGTTGCGGTATTATTTTAAACAACATACTTAGATAAATACACAAATGCAGACAAGGATATACAAGGTAGATCCAGAGAAGCCATCTGATGATGTAATTGAAGAATGCATAGAAATACTAAAACGTGGAGGACTTGTTGTATTTCCAACTGAGACCGTTTACGGATTAGGAGCTTATACTTTTAATCCAAAAGCAGTTTTAAAAATTTTCGAGGTAAAAAGGCGACCTCCAACTAATCCTTTAATAGTACACATTTCAGAGTTAGAGCAATTGAATGAAATTGTAGCTGAAATTCCAGATGTTGTTTTTGAACTAGCTGAAAAGTTTTGGCCTGGCCCACTTACACTCGTTTTAAAAAAGAATCCAAAAGTTCCAGATGTTGTTACTGCTAAACTTGATACCGTTGCCGTAAGAATGCCAGCACATCCAGTCGCTTTAAAGCTTGCAAGAATTCCAATAGTTGCACCAAGTGCAAACATAGCTGGAAAACCAAGCCCAACTACTGCCGAACACGTTATAAAAGATCTATATGGAAAAGTAGATGCAATAATAGATGCTGGTGAGACACCTTATGGTGTAGAATCTACTATCATAGACCTAACGAAGAAGCCACCAGTACTTATTAGGCCGGGTGCTTTACCAGTCGAAAAGATTGAGAAGATATTGGGTAGTATAAAAATTCAGACAAAAACTCCGTTCTATCAGCACTATACACCAAATACTTCCTTATTAGTGATTGAAACAGAAGATTATTCGAATTTTGAGGAATATGCAAGAAAATTTGAATCCGTTGTAAGGGATTTAGCTAAGGACAAAAATGTAGCGATAATAGTATCGAAAGAACTCGCAGAAAAGATATCAGTTAATGCAAGAGTAATACTACTTGGTTCGAGGAAAGATATGTACGAACTCTGTAGGAATTTGTTTAAATCTTTGAGGAGACTTGACGAATTGAACGTTGATTTAGGCGTTATAGAAGGGTTTGAAGAAAAAGGATTAGGGTTAACGTTAATGGACAGGATAAGAAACGCTAGCAACTTTAAAATTTTAAAAGTCTAAATATACTTATGAAGACTTGGGAGGTAAAACCAATAGGTATAATAAGAACTCCATATAAGAGTTTAGAAGATGCACCGTATCAGGGAAGATTTTCAAAAGATATATGCGAGATTGAGGTTTTCAAAGAATACGAAGAAGGTTTAAAGGATGTTGAAACTTGCACACACCTAATAATCCTTTACTGGCTTGATAGGGCAAGAAGAGATGTTTTAATTGCATGCCCTCCACATGATAGAAAAATTCATGGCGTTTTTGCAACTAGATCTCCAAACAGACCAAATCCAATTGGATTTTCAGTAGTTGAGTTAATTGAAAGAAAGGGTAACGTATTAAAAATTAAAGGAATTGACGCAATTGATGGAACGCCTTTAATTGATATAAAACCGTATTTCCCAGAAATCGACGCTGTTACGGATGCAAAAGTTGGATGGTTTGAGATAGCTAAATTTAATAATCATTGCAAATAGTAC
>CAZFII010000022.1:0-11656 GCA_964518925.1 uncultured archaeon | reverse complement strand
TTAAGTTCAATGTTACAAGTAAAAGCACTCTCCAGCGTAAATCCTTTCACCATTGACTACTAACGCTCCATCATCATCTATTCTTTCAGCAAAACCCTCATAAACCTTAGAAATCGTTTTAACTCTAACGAATTTTCCAATAGTTTCACAGTTCTCAACGTATTCGTTTCTAATCTTATCCCATTTACCTTTAAAAAGCATTTTGTAATGCACGTATAGGTTTTGCGTTACAGAATCGAAAACATCTATTAATTCTGCTTCAAAATTTGTTGCTTTGTCTTCTAATTCCTTAGGTATCGGATTCTTTACGTTTACACCTATTCCAACTATTACAATTAGTTGCTCTACTTCTCCAACAAGTTCACAGAGAATTCCACATACCTTTTTACCGTTTAAAAGCACATCGTTTGGCCATTTGACTTTAGCATTTGGTATAGACTTCGCCACAGCTAATCCAGTTGTGAGTGTAAGCTTGGGAATATCTTCTATACTCAACTCTGGTTTTAACGTTAAAGAAAAGTACAAACCACCTTTTGCACTAAACCACTCTCTACCCATCCTACCTCTTCCAGCGCTTTGACTCTCTGCAAAAAATAACGTTTTTGGCTTTGAGTATTCTCTAGCCCTTTGATTCGTTGAATCTACTTCTCTGTAATACCAAACCTCCTCAACTAGCTCTTTAAGGTTGTTAAAAGCTATATCCGCAACTTCAACTGGTGAAATCTCCGGCTTAGAAATAACTCTATATCCTATTCCTTTTTTACTTTGGATTACGTATCCAAACTCCCTAAGTTTTTCTATAGCTTTCCATACGGCAGTTCTACTAATTCCAAGTTTCTTTGCGATCTCTTCACCAGATCTATTCAAAGATTTGTAAACCTTAAAAATCGTACTTTCCCTTGTTATCCTTATAGCTTCCATTTCGTTTAACCCTTTGCAACACCTAAGGGCAACAATCTCGCAACTACTAATGATATTCCAGCTCTATGAACTACATCTACGACATCATCACTGAGTTTGTAAGCTTCCGGTGCTTCCTCAGCAAGCAAAGCACCATGAGTAGCTCTAACGTATATACCCTTCTTTTGAAGTCTTTCTTTTACAACGCTCCCTTTAAGTCTTCTCTTTGCTGCAGCTCTACTCATGACTCTACCGCTCCCATGACAAGTGGAACCAAAGGTTTCTTCCATTGCCTTTTCAGTTCCGACTAATACATAGCTGGGAGTTCCCATTGAACCCGGAATGAGTACGGGCTGACCAACATCTTTGTAGTCTGATGGAATATCTCTATGTCCCGGGCCAAATGCCCTTGTCGCACCCTTTCTGTGCACGCAGACCTTCATCTTTTTACCGTCTACTCTATGCTCTTCGAATTTAGCGATGTTGTGCGCTACATCGTAGACGAGCTCCATTCCTAAATCTTCTTCACTCATTTTGAAAACCTTCTGAAAGGTTTCTCTTGTCCAATGTGTTATTATTTGTCTATTGCACCATGCATAATTGGCTGAGGATGCCATTCCCGCAAAGTAACTTTCACCTTCTCTACTCTTTATAGGAGCGCACGCAAGCTGTCTATCTGGGAGCCAGATGTTGTACTTCTTGACAGCTCTATCTAAAACCTCTAAGAAGTCACTACAAACCTGATGCCCCAAGCCACGACTACCACAGTGTATCATTACGGTTACTTGCCCTTCTTCAAGCCCAAATTTCTTGGCTACCTTTTCGTTAAAGATCTTATCCACATATTGAACCTCTAAGAAGTGGTTACCACTCCCCAAAGTTCCCAATTGCGGTCTACCTCTATCTCTAGCCTTTTTACTAACGACTTCTGGCTTTGCTCCCGGCATTGCTCCGCCTTCCTCACAATGCTTTAAGTCTTCCTCGTATCCATAACCGTTTTCTATAGCCCATTTAGCACCAGCTACAAATATCTCATCTAATTCCCTATCGCTAACTCTAAGTCTTCCCTCACTTCCAACTCCCGATGGAACAGCGATAAACAACTCATCTATAAGCTCCTTAATCTTTGGACGTACTTCATCTACGGTTAAATTCGTTCTAAGCAATCTTACACCACAATTTATGTCGAATCCTACACCACCGGGGCTAACAACTCCCTCTTCAATATCAAACGCTGCGACACCACCAATTGGAAATCCGTAACCAACGTGAACATCTGGCATAACAAGCGATGCTTTTTGTATACCGGGCATTGTAGCAACGTTTGCCGCTTGCTCAACTGCATCTCTCTCAAGTATTTGCATAAGTTTTCTATTTATGTAGAAGTAAGCAGGAACTCTCATTCCTCTCTTATAGTTTTTAGGCAATTCCCATTTATAATCCGTAATCTTTCTTAGGACGTTTTCCATGTTTTAAATTAGTCAGATGAGTTTAAAGTTTTACGATACAAAAATTTAAATCTCAATCAAAAAAATTTAAGCAATTTTAATTAACAGTTCATTAGGCAAGTTGACAAAGGTTCAGAATTAAAGTAGCGGGATCGATTAACTTAATAACTTCTGCTTTTAATTAGACGGTTGTGTCAACTTAATTTAAAGCTTGTATCCTTAAGTTAACACGTCCTTAAGTGGACGCATCCTTAAACATAAATAAATCGGGATCGATTTTTAACGCATGGATTTAGTAATCGGTGGCGGAAAATTCGGTTGTAAAGCTATTGAGTATTTAATAGAAAGGGGCAGAAACTTCGTAGTGATCGATACGAACCCAGAATGTGAAGCTGTAAAGAGGTTTGATTTAGAGATGACTACTGATACCAAACATAAAGGAAGGTATTTCATTCAAGGAGATATATCAAAGGTTTTAGAACTTATAGAGACTTTAAAACCAGAATTGGTCTTTCCAACTGCACCGATACATATCGCTGCAGAACTTGCAAGGGTTAAGTTTAACTTAAAACCTTGGATTGAAGAAGTCGATAGAATAATAGCGGGAATTCCAGCAAAAGTAATTGTATCATGCGGAAAAGGAACAGTAGTTGTCAGCTACAACAGAGATAAAAAATGCTTAGAGAACTGTCCAGCACCAGATATCTGTCCTGTAACGAAAATAAAAAAACCATGCCCAATGTACGATTTAATATCTTTTGCGTATCCAGATGCATTCGTTTTGATAAGTGAGCAACTAAAACCGGGATTAGGAGCATTAAAAGGAAGAGATTTAATAGAATTTCTTGAATTCGCAAGAGATAAGCAGAAGTTTGTTGTTGCTACTTCTTGCAAGTGTCATGGTGTAATCACTGCTTTAACACGTTAGATGTGCTGCTAAAACTACTTTTTTCCCTTTCTTAAGCATATCGTTATAAATCTTTACGGCTTTATCAGTTATATCAATGTAAACCTCTGATCCAATTGACTTAAGCTTTTCTACAACGTCATCATCAACTATCATCCTTCCGTAAGCTCCCGTACCAAAAACTACTACTTCTGGCTTGTAGTCAAAGATCTCCTTTACATCTTCTAATTGAACTCTATGTCCCTCCTTTCTCCACCAGTTATCATTCAGTATTTTGTCTTTTGCAACGATTACATCACTTGTAAGAGTTTTGTCACCGATAACTATTCTTCCGAATGAGTAGTCCTTAACCTCCATATAGATATATTACTCTAACAGCGATATAAAAATTAACGATTTTTCTCCTTTGCTGCTATGACTTCGATGATTAATTTAGCTGCAAGCATCTGTGTAATCCAATTTTGATCTGGAATAACTTCAACTAAATCAAATCCAATTACATTCCTTGCAATCGATTCTAAAATCTTAAGAAAATGCAATGGATGTATTCCAAACGGTTCTGGAGTTGAAACCCCGGGAGCATAAGCTGGATCAAAAACATCCATGTCCAGTGAGATGTATATTCGATCAAACCTCGACAGATTTTTTACAATTGAATTCACTCCTTTATCAATTATATCCCATGAGTTGTATATCTCTATTCCGTTTTCTCTAGCAAAACTTAACTCTTCTTCCGTATAACTCCTTGCTCCCACTATTATTACATCGTTTCCAAGCTCGAAAATCCTTCTAATCGTACACGCATGATTGAATTTACTTCCATCGAATTCATCTCTCAAGTCAAGATGTGCATCGAATACAATGTAACAGGCGTCAAAGTTTTTAAAAACGGCATAGCTTATCGTATGCTCTCCGCCTATGGCAATTGGAAATGAGTTAAAACTCTTCAGAAATCTCTCAGTCCTTTTAATTATATCCTCAAAGCTTCCATCACAGTTTACGTTTCCAGCATCGCAAACTCTTGCTCTATCAAGATTAAAGGAAAAGTATGTTGAATAACTTTCAAGATTCCAGCTCGCAACCCTTATAGCATTTGGAGCAAAACGAGATCCAGGTTTAAAGGTTTGAGTTGCATCGTATGGAATACCAAATATCACGTAATCGGCACTTTTTAAATCCGAATTGGAGATGGAAAAATATGAGTCTATGTGCATTAAAGTCTTTCAATCTTTCTCTTTCCAAGAGATTCTAAGTACACTATCTCCTTTCCGGGTTCAATCTTATCCTTTAAATCTTCAGGTATCTGAAGCTCAAAGGTCTCATATGTTTCCAAATCCATTAGTTGAGCGGTGTCCCCCATAACACTTAGAACTTGTGCTCTCTTTCTTTCAACTATTGGAACGTAAACTTTCGCTGTAACGGGTTGAACTATACTCCTCTTCTGTCCATCGAAAATTCCTATTGCATCTATTCTTGCCTTAGCAGCTCCGTGCTTTCCTGGCTTACTTACAGTTATGCTAACTATTTCACAGGGCTCATCGTCGATTACTATGTATCCTCCCTCTCTTAGCTGTCTAACTTCGACTTGTTGTTTCATACTAAGGCAGAGCCTTTAAAAAAATTTAAACCTTTCTGTTATTTGGTTTAAATTGATTAAACAAAATTATAATAACAAAAATATTAAAATTGTGGTGTGAGGATGTGTCCACTTAAAGGGCAAAAGCTTACATATCCAATATTTAAATTTTTCGCACAAAGTGGACACATCTGGTTGTGACATCATAATGTTTAAATACTTCATCAACAATGTTGCACCACCGTAGTCTCGACGAAGTTATATTTAAATCAAACTACAACGCTTAGATAGATGTTCAGAAAACCCAAAAAAAGAGAATTAAAAGTTATAAAAAACGCTTTGAGATTTTTTGGTTCGGAAGATTTCTTGAGGGATTACATCATTCTAATCAAAGAAGGTGAAAAAAAAGAGGTTTACATGCTTTCAAAGGATTTATGGGAATTTCTAAAAAACAATAGAATAGAGTTTACTTCTGCTGGAATAAAAATTGGTGAAGTGGGTAAGAGATTAAGACTTACAGTTGAAGGTGCTTTTTGGCTTGTAAAGAGGAGAAAAAGGGTTTGGGTAAACGAAAAGGGAGAAATGCTTTTTTTGTATGGGAGAGATCTGTTCGCATCGTCTATTGTAAAAGTAGAAGATTTCAAAGAGAACGAAGTAGTATTCGTTTGTAATAGAGATAACGACATAATTGGGATAGGCAAAGCCAGATTCGACTCAGATAAGATAAGATATGTGGAAAAGGATAGAGTTGTCATAGACAATTTAGTCGATAGAGGGGAATACATACGAAGGACTAAGTTGTACAAAGCTTTTTAAAAGTAGCTTGAATTTTGAATTATGCTAAGAGATGTCATAAGAGATGCAGAAGGTGAAAGAGTTCTACTTCTTGGAAACGAAGCTATTGCAAGAGGAGCAATAGAGGCTGGAATTGATGTTTTTGCGTCTTATCCGGGAACTCCAGCATCGGAAATTGCTGATACGCTCAGTGAAGCCTGTAAATATCTAAAGGATAGGATGGAATTTTACGTCGAGTACTCTGCAAATGAAAAAGTAGCTTTTGAAGTTGCTTTCGGAGCTTCTCTTGCTGGAAAGAGGGGAATGGCATCAATGAAACACGTAGGAGTTAACGTTGCATCTGATACAGCTTTCAGCGCGGCATACATTGAAGCAAGAGGTGGAATTGTTTTAGTTACAGCTGATGATCCATCAATGCACAGTAGCCAAAATGAACAAGATAACAGATGGTATGGAATCGCTGCAAAGCTTCCAGTTATAGAGCCATCAAGTGTTCAAGAAGCAAAAGACTTTACGAAACTCTGTTTTGATTTATCTGAGAGGTTTGGTTTACCGTTTATTTTGAGGACTTACACAAGACTAAGCCACGCTGGAGGTATAGTAAAACTTGGAAAAATTCCAAGAAAAAAGCTTGAAAGAGTTGAATGGGTTAAGCATCCAGAAACGGATGTAGTTTTGCCAGCACATGCAAGAAAACTAAAGCCGATACTGCTTGAAAAACTTCAAAAAATTCAGAACTACTTTAGTAGATCAAATCTAAACTGGATTGAAAATGGAGATGGTGATATAGGTATTATAGCCTGTGGATTGAGTTATGCGTACGTTAGCGAAGCTTTAGAAAACTTGGGAATTAATCCTCCAATATTAAAGCTTTCAACTATGCATCCGTTGCCAACAGAATTAATTGAAGAATTTTTATCAGAGCTTAAAGGCGTTGTAATCGTTGAAGAAGTTGATCCATTTGTCGAACTTCAAGTCAGAGCTATTAGTGATATAGAAGTCTACGGGAAGTTAAACAATTACTTCCCAATGAACTACGAGTACAACATATCTACTGTTGAAATTGGAATAGCTAAGGCTTTCAAAATAAAGCCAAGCAAGGACTATCAAAAAATTGAAGAAATTTCTAAAGATATATCTTCAATAGCTCCAGCAAGACCTCCGATTTTATGTCCCGGTTGTCCACACACTGCAACATTTTACGCAATAAGAAGAGTTGTGAACGAGATTGGAAATGCATGCTTACCAAGTGATATCGGTTGCTATACTTTAGGTATAAACAAGCCATTCGAAGCTGTTGACATAACCATATGCATGGGTGCAAGTGTTGGAGTTTCAAACGGTTTAGCCCATGTGTTAAAGGATAAGGTAATAGCTACGATTGGAGACTCGACTTTTATTCATGCGGGAATCCCCGCTTTAATAAATGCTGTTTACAACAAGGCTAAGTTTGTTTTAGTTATCCTAGATAATCAGACAACTGGAATGACTGGTCATCAACCGCATCCCGGTGTTGGTGTTAGGGCTTGCGGAGATACTGGAAAAGCTGTGAAGATAGAGGATATCGTTAGAGGTTGCGGAGTTGAATTCGTTGAAGTCGTGAATCCTTACAACGTTAGGAAAATGATCGAAACGCTTAAGAGAGCTTTAGAGTATGATGGAGTTGCTGTAATTATAGCAAGGCAACCATGTGCAATTCTGTGGGTTAGGGAAAGGAAGAGAAAAGGCTTGAAAGTAATACCATATGAAATCACAGATAAATGCAATCTGTGCCTTGAATGCGTGAAATCGTTTATATGTCCAGCGATAGTTTACGATGGTAAAAGTGTCAGAATCGACGAAAACCTCTGCGTTGGTTGTGCTGTATGCGTTAAAGTTTGTCCGAATAAAGCTATAAAGCCTAAGAGGTAATAACATAAATTATTATTTTTAATAGTGACAGTATTAACATCCATAAAAAATTTAATACGCAAATAAATATCTATGTCGAAGAATTCTTCAAGATAAACTGTGTTAAAATTTCTTATGGAAATCAATCGAGCAGTAAACTTTTAAATGATGAAGTAATACACTATACGGGAGTGATGCCTATGCACAAGGAGGAGATTGTTCTTTTGCACTTAGCGTTATTCCATGTAAAGAGACTTTTCGAGCAAGCTGGAATAGCAAACGGACATTTCAAAATGTATGACGAACTTGGCGTCCAGCCCGTCCATATACATAAAAGCAAAGCAGATCATAAAAAAGCAATTCTTCTTCTCTGTAAAGGAATTTCTGAGATATTTAAGGATTATCAGCCAGAAGATATAATGAGAAATCCAAAAATTAGAGAGTTTCTAGAAGTTCTCACAAGATAGTTCCATGAGGTAAGCATCTTCACCATCGCTGTAGTATCTGGGTAGTGTACTAATCGTTTTAAATCCGAATTTTTTATACAACCTTTGTGCTTCCACGTTTGATACCCTTACCTCAAGCAAAATTCTCTTCTTACCTCTTGATTTAAGCCTTTCAATCGCATTTCTAAGTAACATAGTACCAATACCCATCCTTCTGTACTCTGGTTTCACAGCAAATGAAATTATTTTACCCGTATACCTATCTATGTCCATTGTAACTATGTATCCAACGACTCTGTTACCGATGTCTGCTACGAGTAGATCACTACCGTATGTTAAATAAACGTATACGTCATAAGCTGGATTCTTAGATTTGAAGACTTCTGCATCAATTTCTAGCAGTTCTCTGAAATCTTTAACGTTGTAATCTCTAATCACTACAGTCTGCACATCAATGTATTAGTACATTCAAGATTTAAATTATTTTGATGATTAGATTGGCTGAATACATAGCCAAAAATTACAATGGAAAAGTGGTAGAGGTTGGTATCGGGTACTACTTTAAAGTAGCTGAATACTTGACGAAACGTGGCTTGAAAGTAATTGCAACGGATATAAAACCTTTAAACGCTCCAGTAGATTTTTATGTAGATGATATAAGAAATCCAAGAATTGAGATATATCAAGACTCAACCCTTATATACTCTATCAGACCCCCATTAGAGATAGTAAAGGACATTTTAAGAGTTTCTAGGATTGTTGGTGCAGATTGTATTATAAAACCACTTTACGGAGATTATTTAAACGTTAAGCCTAAAAACTACAAAGGCTTAAGCTTTTATATTTTTAATTACAATAGATATCGATGATTCCAAAGTTTGTATTCTTAGCTAAGGAAAAACTAATTCAAAGAAAATGGGGTGGTGAATGGATACCAATGATGAAAGGTTTTAAACAAGAGAAAATTGGCGAATCGATCGAGTTTTCAAATCTCCAAGAAAATCCATCCGAACTGTTAATAGGAAACGAAACGATTTCTGCATACGACTTCTTCGTAAGATATAAGAAAGAAGTGCTTGGAGAACTTGCAAATAAATACGAAGAGTTTCCAATAACGGTTAAACTGATAGATGCAAAGGATAAAACAGATGAATTTAAGGGTTCTGAAAAGATATGGTTATGCTTAAGTGATGGATATATTTACATAGGCGAAGATGTCTTCAATGTAACGAAGTTTGATGCTTTTTTAATCCCAAGCGATGTTAAACACTCAGCAGAAGGTATAAGGATTTTTGAAGTTTCTTATGGATTTAAAACTCATGAAGAGCTGTCAAGGTTTAAGAAAAAGATAGAGAGCAAAATCTTAGGTGTTGAAGTGCTAGAGGTCTTAGAGAGTAAAAAAATCGAATTGAATACGTTTAACCTGTTGTTCTTACTCGATGGATATGCCGTTTTGAAGAGTGAAAGAGATATAGCAGATATACATAAAGGTTACTCTTGCTTAATACCAGCAGCGACTTCAGAATTTGAGATAAAGAGTGAAAGAGCAGTTTTTATTAGAGTTTATCCTCTATGCCAGATCTTATAAAATATATCTTTACACTCATCGTAACTCAGTTTGTTTACTATTCTTGCAACCTTGTTCTCCCTTACAAAGTGTGGATACGGATCGTTTTCTGAAGGTAACAACTCCTTTTTTGGTATTAAAGATATGTAGACTATACCTCTCGCAGCTAACAGTTTCGCCTCTTCATCACCTATATCTTCATTGAGCATGTACTTCATCGTTAAAACGTTTCCGGGGTTTAGGTAAACCTCTGTTTTTAGCTCCTTTGCAACTATTTCCAAGAGTGATATCGTTTTTGTTACAAATCCAAAATCTTCAAGATATTTCGATAATAGAACATGAATATGCCCAGCCTCAACGAGAGTTTTGTCTTTTACTACTCTTGAAATCTCCTTAGCTCTCATGAGATCTCTAATTTTAAATCTCTTGGCATCCGCTTTACTGAATTTAACAGTTGCATTTACAAGCATATCAAAATCCCTTTTAATAAATGCTTCCTGATACTCTATCCATGCCTCATTGACCAATCTTTCGACTTCTCTGACTTCAGCTATTTCTTTGTCTTTTACGACTTCATCAAACTTTCCAGTTTCTATAGCCTTATGAATTTTCTCCAAAATTTCGAGATATGGTTCAACCTGATAAATCTTTTTTCCCATTTTATACAGTTTTTTGAGGATTTCACATTGATATCTCGCGTAAACTGGGAAAGAAGTATCTAAATTGGCTACGTAACTTTCAACACTTATATCTCCTCTAAGCATTTTTTCAAAATTCTCATCTCTTGGCTCTTCTATGATTATAGTATCCACCTTTTTAGCTTCTTCTTCAAAATGCCTTAACATCTCTACTCTATGCGATGTATACAGAACTGTTATCTCCATGAGTTGCTTAGTAGTATTAGCTTTTAATTAATTTCGGATTAACTTAAGAATTTTAATCAGATTTTTAAATTCTTTATCTTGACTAAGTAGAAAATTTAGATCAAGATCTGAAACAAATTTTGGTAAATCTCTTTTGTAATATTCTCTTCCTTTATTGTTTCTCAACCAATCGTTTAAAGCTTTAGACGGCTTTGTATAACTACCGTATCGAATTCTCAAAGATTTGCAAATCCACTCTTCGGCTTCGTATTCGAAAACTATTAAGTCTACTCTGTCTTTGAATTCTGGAGGTATATGCAATTCCGCACTTTCTCGTTTCTCTTTGGGATTTCCATCGCCATCAATAACAAGTACAACTCTATCAAATCCAAATGTTAAAGCCGATCTTATTGCTCTATCGATTTTTGTATTACAGTCCGCTGGAAGTCTCCTTGCATCGATTACAACATCTCTTGGAATTAAATTTTCATTTTTTAATCTGTTTATGAGGTTTTCAAAGAACTCATCGCCATATTCGTCTTCAACGAAAAATTTAAATTTGACCATATAACCATCCTTCACTAAAAGTTATTCCAGCTTCTCTGAGCTTTTTCTTGATTTCCTCTGGGTTTTCAATTCTTCTGAATTTCGTTTCTCCAGCTATTTTCTCTACGATTACGAGATCTTCGGGTTCGATCATATCAACAACTACTGGAGAGTGGGTTGTTATTATCACTGTTGTTTCACTTGATTTCAGCTCATCCAACAGCTTTTCAAGGGTTTCTGGATGTAATGAGTTTTCTACTTCGTCTATTATAAGCAGAGAAGGATTTAACTCCAAAGCGGTTAATATTGCAAGTAGTTTGTATAGTCCATCCGCTATGCAAACTGGCGGAAGCTCTAAGCTATCTTCTTGGACTTTCAAGTAAACCCGTTGATCTTCCGTAACTGAAAATCCTATGTTTATGTTTGGGAAGAGGTAGGACAATATCGTTGCAATTCTTTCGGGTATTCTGTTCTCTCTGAGGTAGATGTTGTATAGAACTGAGTTTAGGTTACCACCATTAACAGACAGCCACTCTTCCTTTTTTAGTGGTGATGGTTGTTTAATTTCGTCTATATTCAGCTTAAGTATGAGTATTCGTGAAAAAAATTCGGACAAATCCTCTAATAAAGCTGTAAATAACGGCATTGGAACGAGAACTTTTCTTCGAATGCTTGTAGATATTTTTCCCTTCACAGTAGGGCTAAGTATGAGTAAGTA
>CAZFII010000021.1:0-11861 GCA_964518925.1 uncultured archaeon | reverse complement strand
AGGTTTCAGAGAAGGGCGTGATCATCACTATTCAGTCCCCGTAGGCATCATCATCTATGTTAAAATGATTCAATCGAACTATAAACAATTTCGCAATTATTTAATATTAAAGATTTAATACAAACCTCCATGTCCTCTTAATCTTAGGTGATTCACCATACGGATTTCGCTTCAAAAACATCAAATCTTCAAAATCGTAACTCTTCATCAAATTTCTTAGATTTAACAAGATACATCCGGGGATTCTTACATCCGCAAAATCAGATAGAATATACGCTACTTTTAAAAATTCACTCAAACTTTCAACTCTATTCATATCTATTAGCTTTAAAAGTTCTGTATTTTCCTTGTAAATCGATAGGGGTTGAAGAAACAACTCATCGACTTCACTTGCAATCTTAGCGATTTCAATTAGTTCGTCATCGTTTAATCCTGGCATGTATACAGTCCTTATAATAGATTTACAATTAGAGTTCGAAGCTTTTTTTACAGTCTCTAAGACCTTACTCAAATTTTTCGATCCAGTTATTTTAAAGTACTTTTCCATACTTACAGCGTTAAGGCTTATCATGAACACGTCAACTCTTCCATCTATCAAATCAAAATCAACTAATGTTCCGTTTGTTTGAACATCTATTCTAACTTCTCCAAAGATCTCTCTTAATCTATCTATTATCTTAGCAACTAATTCACTACCATAGTAAAAAGGTTCGCCGAATTGAGATATAGTTATAACCTTTGGATCTAAATCGCCGTAATATCCGGGTTTTGGAATAGTTCCCTTAATTTCAGCAATCTTTGAATAGCAAAAAATACAGTTTAAGTTACACTTGTGCGTAACTTCATAACTTGGATGATGTTTTGGATTTTTTACATTTTCATCTATTCCCTCACAGTGTATGCAATGAGTTGGATATTTCAATTTTCTTACGAATTTTTCAAGGTCTTTTGGATTGATTTGATTTAAATATTGCATCCTTTAAGCTTAAATCAAAGTTTTTCTTTCATCTAACCTTCCAGCAGAATCAGCTCTACACATTGCACAGTGGTACATCTGTTTTACGTATTTTGAACACTGATCTCTTACGTCTCTCAGCATTTCTTTGCTTGGTTTCTCTATGTCTGAAAACTTGTACTGTGGAATTAGAGGTATTATGTTTTGAATGTATGCGTAATTCCTTATCTTTTTAGCAACTTCGACTATGTGTTCGTCGTTTATTCCTGGGATTAATACCGTGTTTACCTTAACGATCATAAACTTTGAAGCGATCTTTAAGCCTTTTAGCTGATTTTGGATCAAGATTTCTGCTCCATCCGTTCCATCGAACATCTCGCCATTGTACTTAACGTAAGAGTATATTTTAGCACCTATCTCCGCATCGATACAGTTGATTGTAATAGTTATGAAGTCCAAGCCCAAATCTCTCAGCTTATAAACATTCTCTGGCAGAAGTAGACCATTAGTACATAGACATTTCATTATCTTCCAATTTCTTATGAGTTCAAAGGTTTCAAACGTTTCACGATTGTATAAAGGATCGCCAGGGCCGGCAACACCTATAACGGTAATGTATGGATGTTTTTCCATGAAACGTTTAGCAAGTTCGACTGCTACATTTGGTTTCAAAACCCTTTTATATGCTCCGGGTCTATGCTCTAACGTTACACCTCTTGAGCAGTAGTTACATTGGATGTTACAACGAGGTGCAACGGGTAGATGAATTCTGCCAAAATTTGACCTTGCAAAACAGGGATGTAAAAAAATTTTATTATGCATTATATTGTTAAAAAATAATTAAAACTCATAAATTACATGGTTAAAGCAAGCTTTATATCCTCAGCTTTTACAGTCTTTCTCTTTGCATGCTTTGCAATTTCGACAGCTTTCTTAGCAATTTCGATTGCCTTCTCCTCAAGTATTTCGACCATTTTTTCTACTGCTTCGGCACTTACTCTTTCAGCTCCAGCCTTTCTTATGAGTCTATCAACTGGTGCAAGTGGCAACTCAGCCATTCTAACACCTCCTACTCAATACTAGTTGAGTGTATTAAAAGTATATATACTTTTTGCTCAACTAATGTCAGATTTGTCCAATGAGTGATAGTATGTATAATGCGAGGTGTAACTTATCATTCTCAAAACTGAAGTATTTAATCTGGGATAGGATTTATCATAAATTAGTGCGAAACTACATCAATAAAATAATTATAATTTTTGTTTGTAGTATTTATGCCTTCTCTTTTTCTATTTTCTTCTTTATTTCTTCGATTATTTCATCATCACTCTTTCCAGAAGTTTCTATTCCCAAAGACATCGCTATTTCTTCGAGTTTCTTCCTCTTCTCAGATTGTGAATATTTAGCTATATTTCTTTCAAATTCTCTAAGTTCTAATTCTGCCTCTCTCTGTGCTTTCTTGAACTCAGCGACACTCTTACCAAGATTTCTCGCAACTTCTGGAAGTTTGCTTGCTCCAAACAGTAGGAGAACTAAGAGTATTATAACTAGCCACTCCTGCCCACCTGGAAGGAATTGCATCTTTAGCATCAAATTACGTTTTCGAATTGCTTAAAAATATTTGCGATTACCCAAAACTATGGGTAAAACGATTGCAGAAAAAATACTTAGTGAGAAGAGTGGAACTGATGCATACGCTGGAGATATAGTAATTGCAAGAGTTGATAGAATAGCTTTACAAGATGGAACAGCTCCATTGGCTATCAGACAACTTGAAAAATTAGGAATAGAGCCAAAGGCTTCGAAGATTACACACTTCTTCATTGATCATGCAGCACCTCCACCGAGAAGAGAACTCAGCAACGACCAAAAGTTTATAAAGAAATTTGCTTTAAAAATCGGAGCGGATTTTAACGACATCGGTGAAGGTATAATTCATCAAGTAATGGTTGAAAAATACGTTAAACCTGGTGACTTAATAGTCGGTGCGGATTCACATACATGTACTTATGGTGCTCTAGGTTGTTTTGCAACTGGAATGGGTTCAACGGATATAGCTGTATCGATAGCTCTAGGAAAGAACTGGTTCAGAGTCCCAGAGAGCATAAGGATTCAAGTTGATAATAGGTTTCCAAAGGGTGTTTTTGCTAAGGATTTGATATTGTATTTAATAGGGAAAATAGGTGCAGATGGAGCAACCTACAAAGCATTAGAGTTTCACGGAGATTGTATAAAAAACCTAAGTGTTGAGGAAAGACTTACAATTGCGAATATGGCAGTTGAATGTGGTGCAAAAACGGGTTTATTTGAATCAGATGAAAACACTAAACGTTTTCTTACAGAACTTGGGAGAGTTGAAGACTTCAGAGTTGTTAAAGCTGATGATAACGCCAACTATGAAAGTGAAATATATGTTGATGCAGCCGATTTAGTTCCTATGGTTGCTAAGCCTCATAACGTAGACAACGTAGTAAGCGTAGAAGAAGTTGAAGGCATGGATGTCGATTTAGTGTTTATCGGTACTTGCACAAATGGAAGATTATCCGATTTAGAAGTTGTTGCAAAAATACTGAAGGGTAATAGTGTTAAGACAAGACTGATAATTGCTCCCGCAAGTAGGAGAGTTTACCTCAAAGCTCTGGAAAGAGGGTACATAGAGGTCTTTCTAAAAGCTGGAGCGGTAGTAATTCCACCGGGATGTGGGCCTTGTGTAGGAATTCACATGGGTATACCAGCGGATGGAGATGTATGCGTAACGACTCAAAACAGAAATTTTAGGGGAAGGATGGGTAATCCTGAAGCTTATATATATTTGGTGTCGCCTGCAACTGCTGCGGTAACAGCTATAAGAGGAAAAATCACGGATCCAAGAGATTATTTGTAAAGAGCGGACCCGGCGGGATTTGAACCCGCGACCTACGGCTTAGAAGGCCGTCGCTCTATCCATGCTGAGCCACGGGCCCCTAATTTTAATTTTACCATGAGGTTTATGAACTTTATGCTATTAACCAAAACACAAAAATAAAGACTTGTAAATTAGATTATGATGGAGTTCGAATACATATTTGAAGACGTCGTGGTTACAGAAAGAAATGCACCTCGATATTTTCTAAACGGTGAAGAAGTAGATATATGGAGTGAAGAATACGTAAAGTACCACTCAAGAAGTATAATTGAATACATTAGGGAAAAGCTTTTAGAGTACGAAAGAGCTGGAATAGATCCGTTTAGTGAAATAGTAGGAAAAAAAGCTGAAAAAGAAATGGTTAAAACTGCTTTAATGAGTGGCTCAAACATATTGTTTAAGGGAAAGAAGGGTTATGGAAAAACTACATTCTCAAAGAGTATTGCTAAACTTCTGCCTGAGAAGCTCCTCGCGATAAAGGGTTGTAAAATTCACGATGATCCTACAAGACCCGTTTGTTTCTCTTGTAAAAGGAAGATATTAGAGGAAGATAAAGTTGAGCTTACGTGGGTTCCAAGAAAGTGGATAAGGATCGCTGGAGATCCAATGATGACGACGAGACAACTCATAGGTGGTATAAGTCTTCAAAAGATAAAAGAGGGATACGATTTAGATCATCCCGAAGTGTTTACTCCGGGAAGAATTTTAAAAGCTCATAGGGGTATTGCATACTTTGACGAACTTGGGTCTATTCCTTCAGCACTCCAAACGCTTTTGCACGAACTGCTTGAAGAGAGGCAGATAACAACGCCTGAAGGAGACATTATTCCGATGAAGATTGATACGTTAGTTATAGCCTCTACCAATCCAGCAAATTACAGAGGCGTTTCTGATATAAAGGAGCCTCTACTTGACAGAATGGAAGAGATAGAAATTGGGCCACCAGAAACGCTTGAGGAAGAGATAGAAATAGGCTTAAGGAATATGAATTTAAAAACTGGAGCCATAATCCCAGAATGGCATCTAAAAATTTTGGCGACTACTGTTCGTTGCATGAGAAGTAAGAACTGTAGATACGCTACAAGAATAGAAGTAGAACCGAGTTGTAGAGCAACTATAAAACTGTTTGATCACGTTAGAGCTGTAGCAACGAGAAGGGGACATAAATCTGTTATGCTTATAGATTATGGAGAAAACTTTGAAATTGTAAAGCTTGGACTTAGGAGTAGGATTTCACTCGATTACGAGGATGAGGTTTCTAAGGATGAGGTAATAGAAAACGTTACGAACGATGCCATAGATAGAGTATGTAGTGAGATATATTCGGCTATACCTCAAAACTCTTTCAGAGATATAATAGATGACATAGCAAGGATTGGCAAGATAAACACTCTTGAAGATGGATTAGTGGGTTGCAGAGCCTTGAAGAAGTTTGCTTTATCACTTTGTAAGACTAAGGATGAATTCAATTCTGCATTAGAGATAACACTCGAAGCTATTTCGAGATGTACTGGTATAGTTGAAAAAGTTTCTCCGGGTGTTTATGAGTATGCAGGGTTTGATAGATAAACCCGAATGTAGATTATGTGAATCGAGAGCGGAAGATTTAGGGAGCTTTGCAGATGATCTATTGTATTCTCTTTTCAATCCATACTATCACGATCCGGGAAAATTTGATACATCACAGTTGATAAAAAAACATCTAAGAGAAGATCTGAGAAAGGATTACGATCTGTTTTCTAATGTTTTAAGTGAGTTAATGAAGAGTTTTGGATATCTGGGTTCGTACTGGATGGATAAACTTGAGGAGTTTAAAAATGCAAAGAAAAAGGCATGGGAAGAGTTAAAAGAGATGTTAAGAAGAGGAGAACTAAGCAGAGAAGATATCAGTGCAAGCGATATCGTTGACAACTTTTTCGATGAAGTAGTAGAAGAACTCACTAAAATGGGATATATAAAGGAGGTTTACGATAGATTTCATCGAAAAATGGTTGTGTTTGATAAGAAAGCTGAAAAGGTGATAGGTGAGAAAGTACTCGCTTTAAGTCTGAGAGATTTAGATGCAAAAGGATTTGGAGAGCATGAAACAGAAAAAGAGGGAATATCCATTTTTGTTGGAGATAAAATAGTAGACTACGACCCATTCGTGCACACATTTGATATGATAGACATAACTGAAAGTCTGATAAAATCTGCTATGAGAGGAGAAATCGATTTCAACGAAAAGGAGTTCGTTGCTAGGCAGCCTAAGCATTCTGAGAAATGTGTTTATGTTATGCTAATAGATGTAAGCGATTCGATGAGAGGAAAGAAGATAATAGGAGCAATAGAGGCGGCATTAGCACTAAAGAGGGCTATAAAGAAAATGGGTAGCAACGATGAGCTTAGAGTTGTAGCATTTAATCATAAAGTTAGAGAGATAAAACCTGGTGAAATATTAAACCTATTCGCAAGGGGTAGAACGGATATAGGACTGGCTTTAAAAAAGGCAAGAGAAATAATTAGGCAAAGTTCCGGAACTGGTGTCATATTTTTGATAACCGATGGAGAGCCTACTTCAAGTTACAATCCACGTTTAACTCCATGGAAGTGTGCGCTAAAAGAAGCAGAAAACCTTAGAAAGGTATATGCAAGACTTCAAATAATAATGTTTGGTAGGGAGAGGAGATTTATTGAGCTATGTGCGAGTATGGCAAAATTGAGTGGGAGGGCAAACGTGTTCTACTTCTCAGATCCATTAAACCTGAAGAGTTTTGTAGTTAGGAGTTATTTACGTAACCATTAATATCCAAAGACTTCTTCCTTTGAATAAACAACTATACCATTATCAGTTATTTCAAATGGATGAATCTTTTTGCTGTGGTTTGTTCCCCTCATCTTATATATCTCTATGCTCCTAACTCTCGTGTTCTCTATTTTGTTGTAGTACAAGACTATTGTACCTTCTGTAACGAACTGTTCTATTCCAAATCTGCTTATGGTGTTACTTCCTTCCATTATCTCACAAGTTAGTATAGAAGTTAAGCCTAAAACTTCCATAGTTGTAGATATCTTCAAAAGTTCTACTCTAAACCTTGAAACATCGTTGATTGTAAACCCTATCGAAGTTGTAGAGTCTATTACAGCTCTCTTAGCGTTTATCTCGTCCTGTATGGTTATAATTTGATCTATTAGTGAGCGGGTATCGAATGGTCTTACATCGACATATCTCTCATCAGAAGGAATTCCAACCTTTGTAGAGGTTGCATCAACTATTGCAAGCATGTTCTCATCTTCGTATTTCTCTAAATCCCAACCAAACGCTGAAAAGTTTTCCCTTAGATACTGAGGTCTCTCCTCAGTAGATATGAATATTCCGGGTTCGTTGTACATTCTAATACCATTAACTATATACTGCATTGCAAAAATAGTCTTTCCAGAACCAGCAGGCCCCGATAACAGATAACTCCTATCCCTAATCAATCCACCTTCACATAGTTCATCAAATCCAGGAATGCCCGTTGGAACTCTTTCTAGCATAGCTGTTGATCTTCAAAAAAGTTTAAATTGTTTACGCAACTCTTATTGTTATGGCGAAGATAACCATTTCTCTTATAAAGGCGGATGTTGGTAGCGTAGCAGGACATGTAGTAGTTCCACAAGAATTGATTAAAGTGGCTGAGGAAAGCCTTAGAGAAGCTGTAAAAAACGATCTGATAATAGATTTCAGAGTTTTTAACGCTGGAGACGATTTAGAGCTTCTGATGACACATAGAAGAGGTGTTGATAATGAAGAGATCCACCAATTGGCTTGGGATACGTTTAAGAAGGCTACAGAAGTCGCAAAGGAGTTAAAGCTATATGGTGCTGGGCAGGATTTACTTAAGGATGCATTTTCTGGAAACGTCAGAGGATTGGGGCCAGGTGTTGCAGAGATCGAATTTACCGAGAGGAAAGCAGAGCCTTTCATAGCGTTTATGATGGATAAAACTGAACCGGGTGCGTTTAATTTACCTCTGTTTAAGATATTTGCAGATCCGTTTAATACCGCAGGCTTGGTAATTGATCCGTCAATGCACAACGGTTTTGTATTCGAGATATGGGATATAAAAGAGCATAAAAGGGTATTCATGAGAGCTCCTGAAGAGATGTACGATATACTGGCATTAATTGGTGGCAAGAGTAGATTTGTGATTAAGAGAGTTTATCCAAAGGAGGGCAGTAAACTTCCACCAGATGAGCCAGTGGCAGTCGTTAGCACTGAAAAGCTTTATGAGGTTGCTGGAGAATACGTTGGAAAAGATGATCCCGTTGCCATTGTAAGAGCTCAAAGCGGTTTACCGGCAACTGGAGAAGTACTCGAAGCGTTTGCGTTTCCACATTTAGTTAGTGGTTGGATGAGAGGAAGCCATAATGGCCCGATAATGCCAGTACCGTTCAGATATTCAAAGTGCACTAGATTTGATGGGCCACCGAGATGCATCGCCGCTGGCTTCCAATTGGCAAATGGTAAATTAGTCGGCCCAATTGATATGTTTGACGATCCAGCTTTTGAATACACGAGAATGAAAGCTATGGAGATATGCGACTACATTAGAAGACACGGCCCATTTGAGCCGCATAGATTGCCTCACGAAGAGATGGAATACACGACTTTACCAAAAGTCCTCGATAAGTTAAAAGACAGATTCGAAGAGATTTAATGAAACAAGTATTTTTTTACAAACTTACAGATATCGATAAGATCGAATACCTCAAGAGGTTCAGTGTTGCAGTAATTGGAAGTAGGATGCTACTTGAACTCCTTTGGAGAATCGGTGTTGGATGCGTAAGATATATAGGCGATTTTGTAACACCAGTTGATGCAAGAATAGACTGCACGATTAAACCGCTTGAGGCAAACGATTACGACGTAGTACATCCAGTAGCAGAGACAAACGTATTTTCCTATTTGGCACCGGAGAGCAAAAAGGACTTTAAGAGGCTACTGAGGGGTGTAGACGTAGTAATAGCCCACAAATACATACCAATCGCCGCAGAAATAGCTGAAGAGATAGGAGCTCCGTTTATACCAGATATCATCACTACTTTTTTGCCAGATGGTGTTTCATTTTTTGAAGTGGAGTATCCTTCAATTGTCTACGATCCAGTATCTTACGCTATTACTTGTAGTGTTCAAGCTGGAGAGGTTTTGAGAATTTTGACCGGATACGAATTACCCGTTTTTGCACCAGAGGCTTATATAGTGGATTTAAAGTCGAAGAACTACTTAAAAAAGATAGAACTAAAAATCAAGAATTAGCGATAGGATTTTTAAATTCATTGACTGAGATTCTCCAATGAAGATAAAAACTCCTTCGAGAATTCACATAACACTAATCGATTTAAACGGCTCAATTGGGAGGATAGACGGTGGAGTAGGTCTTGCTTTAGAAAATCCGTTTATTGAGATTAAAGCCAAGGAGTGCGATGGAATAGAAATAGTTGGAGAAGCTGAAAACCTCGAAAGGTTTAAAATCGTTGCAGAAAAAATGGCTAAAATTACTGGAAACGGTGTAAAAATCGAAGTATTAAGCGACTACAAATCGCATGTAGGTTTAGGCAGTGGTACTCAGATAAGTTTAGCTGTTGGAGAGGCTTTTAACAAGCTGTACAACTTAGGCTTAAGCGTAAGGGAAATAGCAGAAATAGTTGGAAGAGGAGGAACTTCTGGAATAGGTGTTGCTGCATTTCAGTTTGGAGGCTTTATCGTCGATGGAGGTCATTCAAAAAAGGAGAAAAAAGACTTTTTGCCATCTTCGGCAAGTAAGGCTAAGCCGCCGAGAGTTATCGTGAGGCATGATTTTCCAGATTGGAAAGTGATACTTGCAATTCCAGATTTAAAGGGATTCTATGGTAGGAGAGAAGTAGACTTATTTCAGAAGAACTGTCCAATACCAATAGAAGAAGTTAGAGAGTTGTGCCATCTAATCCTCATGAAACTAATTCCGGCCGTTGTCGAAAAAGACTTAGATGAATTTAGCTTTGCAATAAGGAGGATTCAAGAGATTGGATTCAAAAGAGTTGAAGTTGAGCAGTACAACGATTTAATAAAAAACTGCTTTAAGCTGTATGAATGCATTGGAATGAGTTCTACTGGGCCAACTGTTTACGCTATAACGGATTCAGATGCAAAATCGATTGCAAACGATTTAAAAAACTACTTTAAAGATATGGGTTTTGAATGTAATGTAGTAATTACTAAGGCTAAGAACAGAGGTGCCGAAGTTGAAGTATAACCTGTGGTTTGGATCTATAAGTAACGGAAGAGTTGAAAAGGCAAAGAATTTAAAGGAATCGTTTAAAAGAGCTGAAAATCAAGATCCATTACCGTTCAACATCTTAGATTACGGCTTAAAGGTTTTTAAGAATGAAAAGGACTACTACAGAACTCTAAGGAGGGTTGCAATTGAAGTTGCGGAGGAAGAAGTAAACAGAGAACTCAGAAGAGAAGATAGATACGTAGTAACACTTGTAAAAGCTTTAGAAAGCTTAAACGAGACTATAAACCTTTTAAATGAAAAACTAGAAGATATAAGAGAGGTTAAAGAAAGCGAGATCACTGAGATGTTTCAAAAGGAGATCTCTAAGTTGAAAGAGCTAAGAAGATCCATCGAAAAAGAGATTGAAGCTGTAATGGAAAAGATTGCACCAAACTTGAGTGATGTAGCTAGGCCTATAATAGCTGCTAAGCTACTTGAAAAAGTTGGAAGCCTAGAAAAGCTAGTAAGACTTCCAGCGAGTAAAATTCAGATATTAGGTGCTGAGAAAAGTTTATACAAAGCTCTAGCGAGATTAAGAAGGGGTAAAAGAGCAAAGATTCCTAAGCATGGAATAATATTTCAGCATCCATTCATAAGGTCTTTGCCAAAATCGAAAAGAGGTAAGATGGCGAGGTTTTTAGCAGCAAAAATAGCAATAGCTGCGAAGATAGACTACTTTAGAGGAGAGCTTGAAGAGGGTTTAGCTGAAGCGGTAAAAAAGAGGTATGAGGAGTTGAGGAGAAAATGAAGGAGATAATGAGAAACGTCTACCTATTGGATAACAACATACTTGCAACGAAGAGCAAGTATGGAAGTCATTACGGTGAAAGAGTGATTAATGGATTTAGAGAATGGATTCCTTGGAGAAGTAAACTCGCTGCGATGATCTTAAAGGGACATAAGCTAAACCTAAAAGGAGATGAGAGGGTTTTGTATTTAGGTGCAGCGAGTGGAACTACTTTGAGTCATGTAGCAGATATAGTCGATAAGGGAATAATCTACGCAGTTGAATACGCTGCAAAACCTTTTGAAAAGCTTCTTGAGCTAGTTAAAGAGAGAAATAACATAATTCCTCTACTTGCGGATGCATCAAAACCTTGGAGGTATAGCGGAATTGTAGAAAAAGTCGATTTGATATATCAAGATATTGCTCAAAAGAATCAGATAGAGATACTGGAAGACAACATAAAGTTCTTCTTGAAAAAAGGAGGGGAAGCGATTATAATGGTTAAAGCTAGAAGTATTGATTCTACAGCCGAACCTGAAAAAGTCTTTCAAAATGTTTTAAATAGGCTGAAGAAGAAGTATAAAATCGTCAAACATGGGACTCTTGAGCCGTATCATAAAGATCACATCTTTGTGCATTTGAAAAATTAAATCTTTTATCGATTTGTCCCCCGATGCTAACACCGTAATTCATCGAAGGCTCATGCCCTCTTATTACGGCTGACCTATCGGGGGTTGTCCCATGCCCGGGTTGCCCTAGATTCATTGAAGGGCTTTTTCGCCCCTCTCCTCCAGGGACCTATCGGCATGGTGTATCCCTGAGCTCGCAAAAGTGCCTCATCGACGGCACATGCCTACTCAACACTCTCCCCGCTCAGGGACATTATACTGTATACATTAAGTGTTTTATTTCTTTATCGCTGAGTAAATTTTAAATAAAAATTTTAAATTTTTCTCATTTTTTCCCTTGCAAGCTTCCAAACCTTAAAATCTC
>CAZFII010000020.1:12275-12937 GCA_964518925.1 uncultured archaeon | reverse complement strand
TAAAAATTTAAAAATCATGAATCTAAACACTAAAAAATGTTACTTGAAATACTCATAGTCTCTGCACTCCCGATATCTGAAATAAGAGGCGGAATTCCCTTAGCGATTTATTACGGCTTGGATCCGATAAGTGCTTACATTCTTGCATTCATTGGAAATCTAATTCCAATTCCGTTTTTATTGATATTCTTGGAAAATATCATTAAACTCATGGGCAAGATCGAAATTCTTGCAAAACCTTACAACAAACTGTTAAGTAGAGTTGAGAAACGTAGAAAACTTATAGAAAAATACGGTTACTTTGGATTAACACTGTTCGTTGCAATACCTTTACCAATAACAGGTGCTTGGACGGCATCACTACTCGCAACTATTCTAAATTTGAGGAAACTAAAATCTTTTGTGTTTATATCTATTGGTGTTGCTATTGCTGGATTTATAGTGCTGATCAGCTCTTTAGGTGTCCTAAGTCTTTCAGAACTGTTTCGACAACATCTTTGATAGGTTCACCATCTAAACCCTTTAACTTTCCGATTACTTCTTCAAAGTTTTCGATGTTAACGTTAAAGTATACTCTAAGTATTGCAGATCTCAAAACCCTTGCAAAATCAACTCCTAAGTCTTCAGCTTTTTCTAAGCAATGGATGAAATTTACAGAGCTT
>CAZFII010000020.1:0-12265 GCA_964518925.1 uncultured archaeon | reverse complement strand
GCTTATACCATATTTCCTATAAGCTAAAAATGCGTAACAAGCAGCTTTGACGTAATTCTTCGCTGAGTCTTCAGTTTTACCTAGTTTTTCAAGTTTTTTAGCTTTTACATACCATATCTTAGCCCTAAGGTCTGGAAGAAGCTTTTTCTCTAACATCTCCAATTTATTTAAGATTTCATCGCTGTCTAGAAGTGAATAAAGATTTTGCAAAACAGATGCAAGTTCTTCATATGCATCCAACTTTTCGAAAGTTTCAAGTGCTTTATTTAGGAGTATTTCAGCTTCTTTTTTCCTGTTGTTTCTGATGAGTACAACTGCTAAATTGTTGAGAATTTTACCGAGTTCCCTTGCATCTTCTATGCTTTTTGCAGTTTTCTTCTTAACTTCAAAAGCCTTTATAAGGGTTTTCTCAGCTTTGTCGTCTTGTCCAGTTCTTGCGTACATAGTCCCTAAAGCAGTTAAAACGTTTGAAAGCATACCTTCATCTTTAACGAAATTTAGAACATTAATAGCATCGTTGTAAGCTTTTTCAGCTTCATCGTACTTTCTCTTTGCTTGATATAGATTACCTAAATTGAATAAGGCTCCAGCAACGTACTTCATGTATTCTTCGTTTTCCTTTGCGAGATCTATGTACAAATTTAAAGTGTCTAAATACGTTTTTTCAGCTTTTTCAAAATCACCCATAGCGTAATAAAGATTTCCCAACGTTCCAAGAACTCTGCCTTTAATGTGATCACTAACTCTTTCAGCGATTTTTGTACCTATTTCAATGAGGTTTTGAAAAGAGGGATATTCAGAACTATTTGCAATCTCTATAAACTTCTCAGCAGCTTTTTCTGCGTTTGTTTTAATCAGTTCTTCGAGATCCATATGGTATTAAACACACATAAATAACTTAATGGTTCTGATTTGTGAATGGACGTGTTAACTTAAGGACATAAGCTTTAAATATATGCCTTTTGCACTAAGTTGACACATCCCATCGTAGCCGATTTAGATACTTTATCAACAATGTTGCATCACCACCCCTATTTTTAGCGAAGATGTAATATTGTGCGAAGAACATACTTCTCAATTGAACGTATCTTAAGTCTAAGTTTCATAATAAATTTATTTTATATAAATCAGATCACCAAAAAATTATTTATCTCTGCTTTAATCTCCAAATGCTAATGAAAGCTTCAGATGTCATGAATCCAAATGTGATTTATACGACTCTTCCAGGAACAAGAGAAAGTGTACTCGAACTCTTCAAAAAATATGGAATCTCAGCTGTTCCCGTACTCAAAAACGATAAATTGGTTGGAATAATTACGAGAAAAGACATATTGAGAAAGATAGATGAGAATCAATTGGCTTTACTCATGACTCCAGATCCCGTAACGGTTCAGGCTGACACTCCAATTGAAAAAGTGGTAGATATATTCTTAAATACACCTTTTAGAAGACTTCCAGTTCTAAAGGGAGAAAAGTTAGTTGGAATTATAACTGTAAGAGACGTTATCAAAAAAATCGCTGAAATGAACGTAGATAAACCTGTGAAAGATTACGTATCTCATTATATAGTTTGTATTTGGGAAGATACACCGTTAAACGTTGCTGGAGAGATAATGAGGTTAAGCAATTCAGAACTCTGTGGAGTTTTAAACGATGAAAACGAGCTTGTAGGAATAATAGATGAAAAGATAATGTTAACTGAAACTTTAATAGAAGAGTTCATGGAACAGATGACGTATTCGTCTTCAAGCGATACCGATGATGCATGGAGTTGGGACACAGTTAGAGATTACACCGTCAAGTACTTTGAAGTCAGCGTTGTAAAACTTCCAAAGGAACCAGTTAAGAAGTTTATGAAACCTCCTGAATTCGTTTATCCTCAAACCAGCGTTTCCAAATGTGCTAGAAAAATGGTCAAAAGCGATTTAGATCATATACCAGTTTTGGATTCGTCTCATAGACTCATAGGACTCGTAAGAGATAAAGATTTGATAAGAGTATTAGTAAGCGATGTTTAAAAGCAAAGAAGAAGTTAGGAGATACGTTTGGAAAAGGATTTCCTCCATTTGTAGATTTAATCCATACAACAGAATTCCAAATTTCTTTAATGCAGAAAAAGCATGTGAAAAGATTAGAGAACTGGAAGAATATTTAAGAGCTAAATTCGTCTTTTCAGCACCAGATTCGGTTTTGCTAAAACTTAGAGAAATAGTCTTAGAAGACGATAAGATCTTACTAGTTGCAAAACCTAAGATAAGAGGTTTTTGGCTTATAGATAGAAAAATAAAGCCAACGATAAAAGCTATGAGTACATACGGAAAAGAAGTAGATCTGAATAGGCTAAAACTAAAAGTGGATCTATTCGTTCAGGGATGCGTTGCAATAGATAAAAATGGAAATAGAATAGGTAAAGGGTCTGGATTTGGAGATAGAGAATACGAAATACTTAAAAAATATGGATTACTTGCTGATAATTGTTTATACGTTGTAGTTGCACATGACATCCAAGTATTTGATGACTTGAGTCATCTTATGTCTAAACACGATGTGAAGGCAGATGTTATACTAACTCCGACTAAAATAATTTGGACTTCTTAAACGAAAACGTTTTTGTAATTCGAGTAATCTTAGAGTTATGAAGATAATCGAAGTTACAGATGAACTTTACCTCGTAGACTTGCCTCAAAACTTAGAAGGCTTTAGGGATTTTATAAGTAGTTGGATTTTAAAGCATGAATCTAAAGGATTAGTTGTTGATGTTGGCCCAAGTTCTACGATAAAAAAGCTTGTAGAAGCGATAAGATACCTAAAAATAGACGAAGTTGAATACGTTTTGCTTACACACATTCACATCGATCACGCTGGAGGAGTTGGCGAGTTTTTAAATTACTATCCAAATGCAAAGGTAGTTGTTCATGAAAAAGGTGTAAAGCATTTAATAAACCCCGAAAAGTTGTGGACGTCTTCGAAGGAAGTGCTTGGAGAGATAGCTGAAGCTTATAAAAAGCCGATTCCTGTTAATGAAGAGAACGTTTACACTGGTGATGTTGAATTCTGTGGAAAAACAGTTGAAATAGTAAAAACACCTGGACATGCACCGCATCATCAAAGTTACATCATAGGTGATTACGTATTCTTAGGTGAATCCGCTGGAGTCCACATGTCACTTAAAGAGGGATATTACCTAAGACCTGCAACTCCTCCAAGGTTTATCTACGATGTCTATGAAGAATCTCTAAAGAAGCTCTCAAAAGTTGATGGAATTGCCTGTTTTGGACATTTCGGATTCGAAAAGAATTGTAGAGAAGTTATTAGTAGTGCAAGAGAACAGATAAGTTTGTGGATTGAAGTAGTTAAGAGACTAGCTTCAGAAGTTGAGAACGAAAGGGAGATAATAGAAAATGCAAAGAGAGAGCTTCTAAAGAGAGATAAACTGTTTTCAAGGTACAAAATATTAGATGAGGATATAAAGAAGAGGGAAGACTACTTCATAGAGAACTCTTTAAAAGGTATTCTTGGATACGTGAAGGGATAGATGTCAACTATTGCCGAAATATTAGTTGAGCTTAGGAGAGAGTTGTTCAAAATAGCGATAATAATAATAGTCGTTTCATCTGTTTTCTTCACCTTTTTTGCAAATCCATTAATTAAAAAAGTTGTATTCGATTTTTTTCCAGCCGAGGAGGTTTTAAAAAACAAACAGAGAATCTTAGAGATTTCAAAAGAACTCAGAGATATTAGCAATGATTTGATGAATTACTCAAAGGGAATGAACGTAAACGTATTTGAGTCAATAAGAAAACTCGTAAGAATTACAACTGAGCTTTCGTGTTCGCCTATTTTGATTTCACCACTCGAAGCATTAATCTTAAACTTAAAGATATCTTTTGCCGTAGGGATACTTTCATCGATTCCCTATATAGCTTTAGTATCATACAGAGGTTTAAAGAGGACTGAAGAATTTAAAGACCTGAATTTATCTAAAACTACAGCGTTTAAGTACTTGATAATTTCAGTAATCCTATTTGCAGCGGGAGTTTTATATGGATACAACATGATGAAGATATTTATTGAGTTTTTGTACTCTACAGCTGTCAGTCAAGGTGTAATTCCATTGTACAGTCTGTCAGAATTTGTAAGTTTTGTACTTTTGATGTTGTTCTTATTTGGTTTCGTTTTTGAGTTACCTTTGATAACCTTCTTTTTAGTGAAAAATGGAATTGTAAAATACGAAACACTCAAGTACTATCGAAGACATATATACGTTGCATTTTTTGTAATAGGTGCGATAACGACACCACCAGACGTGTTCACGCAACTCATGGTTGCAGTACCAATGGTTTTGTTTTTTGAGATAAGTTTACTCTTTATCAAGGTTTTCGCTAGTCCTGCTCAGTCCTAACGGATTCAACTATTACCTTACCAGCTACGACTTCGTCAACACTATGAATAACACCGCCTAAATCTTCTATAACACTCTTTATCTCTTCAAAATCCAATTCATTTCCAACAATTGTTATCTTTAAGGATTCTGTGCTTTGATCTATTTCAGTTAAACTAACGTTCACACCTTCAACGTTTTTTATCTCACTAAGCTTTAAAGCGAATATTACGTTTTCAGGTTTATGTGGCTTTAGCACATCTAAAACCAATCTTCTCAATCCAGCCACAATAAAAATTTATTAACATTCTATTTAACGCTTTTGCATGTTTGATTTGCATGTGCATTCGGTGTTTAGCGATGGTGAATTGATACCTTCCGAAATTGTTAGAAGGATGGCTGAAATTGGAAATGAGGGATTTGCTATAACAGACCATGCAGACTTCTCAAACATTCCATATATACTATCAAACTTAAACAGACTAAGAGAACACTTGGAGTTCTACGAAATAGAGTTTTTAATAGGTGTAGAAATAACTCATGTTCCCCCTAAATTAATAGGTAGAGCAGTGGAACTATCTTGGAAAGAAGGTGCAGAAATCGTAATCGTTCATGGAGAAACTATAGCTGAACCAGTTAAAGAGGGTACAAACTCCTATGCATTAGATGAAGAGATAAACATACTAGCTCATCCGGGATTGATCAGTGAAGAAGATGCTGAAAAGGCAAAGGAAAATGGAATATACCTAGAGATCTCTGCAAGGAAAGGACATTGCCTAACGAATGGACATGTTGCAAAAATCGCTGAAAGAATTGGTTGTGAATTAGTTGTTAACAGTGATGCCCATTCGCCATCAGACTTTATAAATACAGATTTTGCAGTAAGAGTTCTAAGAGGGGCCGGAATTACAGATTTAAAGCCGATAGAAAATGGAAGAAAGTTGTTTAAAAAACTAAGAAAATAGAGTGTCTTTTTAACATGTCAAAAGTCATGTATTCTATTAAGTCACAGAGTTTTTTCTTTTCTTCACAATCATCAAAGTATTCCAAGGATTTATAGCTCTTCTCAGCAAAATCTCTAATTAGATCTACTATTTTTTTAATGGCTTCATCTCTCCCGTATTTTTCTTCGTATATCTGTGGTAAAGTCCTCGACTCAAACTCCGAGTGTTTATCTTTTAAAACCCTTAAGTATTCGAGCAAGTCGTCAACGAGTTGATAAGCCATTCCTAGATTGTATCCATAATCAAAGAGCTTTTCTTCAGCTTTTTTATCGCTACAAACAGCTTTACATGCAGATTTTGCGGAATATGCAAAAAGAGAAGCCGTTTTTGTTTTAATACACTCAAAATAATCTTTTTCTGAAAAGTTATCCCTAATACTGTATATATCCATGACTTCTCCTTCAGACATCATCAAGCCAACTCTTGAGAAATCTCTAATTATTTCCTCACCGTAAACAGAGGTTAGTTCTACTGATTTTGAAATAAGCCAGTCTCCAAGAACAATTGCAAGAGAGATGTCATACACCTTATGTAAGGATTTTCTTCTTCTTCTTACCTCAGCTTTGTCTATTACGTCGTCGTGAACAAGACTTGCTGTATGAATGAGTTCAACACTAATAGCTAAATTCATTAAATCCCTATAAGTTCCACCACACATCTTACCACTAAGCAGTACTATAAGAGGTCTCGTTCTTTTACCTCCAGATGAAACCGCATAGATTAGAGCTTTTTTTATTCTGGGGATAGCATCAACTGATTCTAAAAACTTTCTCAACTCTCTTTCGAACACTTTGTACTCTTCCCAGTTCTCAATCATTTGCCATCGCATATTGTATTAGCCAATTTATAATTTTTCTCTTTCAGACCAAGCAATGAAAGTGCTTGTGAGTATTAATATCGCACCAATAATCTGCTTAAACGTTAGAACTTCCTTAAAAACTATATATCCTATGATTGTTGCGGATAAAGGCTCAAGTAATGCTAAAATAGGAGCAACTTGAACTCTAACGTATTTTATTCCATATGTGAATAGAACGAATGGAATTGCCGTAGGAATCAATCCTAAGCCAAAAATCCAAAAGATGTTATCTTTGATCGGATTTAAAATGAAATACGGAAGCAAAACCAATGAACCAAACATTAAAGTGTAAAAGTTTATCTCAAATGGATTGTGTTTTCTTCTTGCAATTTTAGAAGTATAGAAGACGAGAGCATAGCTTACTCCAGAGAGTACACCTAAGATCAATCCAATGCTTATAGTTGCGTATGGAGATAGCATTAGGTAAAGTCCTAAAATGCCTAACGGTAAGGCTATCCAAGTCTTTAATTCTATTCTCTCTCCAGATACGTATGCGATTGGTAGAACGTAAATCGGCGCCATATACAGTAATAAAGCTGCAGTAGCAACTTCTAGGCTCTGAATTGCTGAGATATAACAGATAACAGTTGAAACGTTAAATATCGAAAGTAAGATTATCGGCTTAAACTCCTTTATCATTGGTTTCTGTTGTATAATTAGCATAAAGATAGATATAAACAGAAAAGCCGTTGAAAACCTCAGAAAAGTTACTGTTATCGCATCTGCATTTATATTTCTTACAAAAATGGAGACAGTACTCATCAGTAGTGCGGATATGGCTATCGCTACTTCTCCGCGCATACTCATTTAAGTTCTTTTAATTTCTTCTCGCAAAAATCTATTAATTTTACCGCTTCCTCTTTGCTTAACAAGCCTTCAGCGATTTTAGAACCTATATATGGGTATATGTAGTTATCGAGTTCCCATTTGACTATATCAACGCTCACACCCTTTTTCTTAACTTCTTCAAAGTACTCTCTAAGGATAGATATCAAGTCTTCCATAACTCAAAGCCATTTTCAATCTTAAAAATGTTTTTATTCCTTAAAAAATTAAGCTACGATTGTATAACTTTTGCAGACATTTCGTAAATGTTTTTTAGTATTAAATAGACAAACAACTATGAAGTTGGGATTCGTTGGTGCTGGAAGAGTAGGAAGCACTTCTGCATTTACATGCATTTTAAACTTAGATGTAGATGAAGTTGCATTAGTAGATATCGTTGAGGATTTAGCAGTTGGAGAAGCAATGGACTTAGCACATGCAGCGGCAGCGATCGACAAGTATCCAAAAATAGTTGGTGGAAAAGACTATTCTTTGCTTAAGGGAAGTGATATAATAGTAGTCACTGCTGGACTCGCAAGAAAGCCCGGAATGACAAGGTTAGATCTAGCAACTAAGAACGCTGGTATTATAAAAGATGTAGCCAAAAACATAATGAATGCCTCGCCAGAAAGCAAGATTCTCGTAGTAACGAATCCGATGGATGTCATGACGTACGTTATGTGGAAGGAAAGTGGAAAGCCTAGG
The DNA here is from genome assembly GCA_964518925.1 of uncultured archaeon. Classification (GTDB taxonomy): domain Archaea; phylum Halobacteriota; class Archaeoglobi; order Archaeoglobales; family Archaeoglobaceae; genus CAYWXE01. The sequence goes on along the minus strand of CAZFII010000020.1, from coordinate 4,491 downwards.
AATGAAGTGTTTGGAATGGGTAACCTTTTAGATTCTTCAAGACTTAAGGAAAGACTTGTTAATTCTGGAGCAAAAGTAAAGAGGGCTTGGATAATCGGTGAACATGGAGACAGCATGTTCATAGCTAAGAGTTTAGCAGAAGTCGAAGGAGAAATCGACTGGAAGAAGATAGAAGAAGAAGTCAGATTTGTTGCAGCGGAGGTAATAAAGAGAAAGGGTGCAACGATTTATGGGCCAGCGGTGTGTATATACAGAATGGTCAAAGCTGTAGTAGAGGATACAAAGGAAATAATTCCTACAAGTGTTATCCTACAAGGAGAATACGGAATAAGTGATGTCGCAGTTGGAGTTCCGGCGAAACTCGGAAGAAACGGTGTTGAAGAAATAGTGGAATACGAGCTAACCGAAGAAGAACTTAACAATTTGAAGAAATCAGCAGAAATACTAAAGGAATGGTTGAAGAAGTTGGGATACTGATTTTTATTTATTTTTAGGAGTTGAGTTCCAAAGTTAGGGTTCAACGCAGTTTTCGATTTAGGTAACGTTTAGCTTCAAGAAAGCCCTTAAAGGCTTTAGCCAACAGAATACAAAAGCTCCCAAAAGGGAGAACTAACGGATATAATCTGTTCGTTGTTTAAGGTTGAAGATTTTTAAAATACTTCAACGATATTGCATCACCACCAAAATTTTTAACAAAATATCGCTAAGGAAGCTTCGCCCTTCACAGCAGTTATTTGGCAATCAGATAAAAATCATGATTGATTTAAAAAATAATTCCATTTAGGTCAACCTAATTGCCAACTTTCGGACTACTGTTTAGTCGGGGGAGGAGGTCAGAAATTTTTCAATTCATTTATTATAGCGTTTAAAGCATCCCTCGAATAGGGTGTAGATAAGTGACTTACAAAGTTGGGTAGGTAATTCATAAGCTTAGTTGGATCTACTTCTACTCTTGGTAATACGGCTTGATTGGATTTTATTGAAATCACGTTGTCACACCAATCTTTTATAAATTTTTTAATGGCTTCTGATTCTCCTTCTCCATACAAAACTAAAGCATCTCTTTTAGGTGGAGGATTCAACTTCTCCAGAATCTTAAACAGAACTTCCTCGTCTTTTTCTCTAACTTTACATGAATTAAGTCTTAGCATGAATTTAGCAACATCCGCAACTTTCTTCATAAGTGGTGGTGAAATGGCTATTGCGTAATCTGATGAACTCAAAATCGCTAAAAGTCCTCCAATACTGTGTCCAATTGTAATTACGGTCTTAAACTCATTCTTTAAATCTTTTACAACACCCTCAACGTCATTTAAAACGTTCTCATCGAATTCGTTTTTGTTTTCACCGTGTCCCCTTAAATCTATTACAACACAGTAAAATCCCTCTTCAGCTATAGAGACAGCAATACCAAGCGATTCCTCCTTTGAAGATGCATAGCTATGTATGTATAAAACGCACTTATCTGTAGTTTTTTCTGGTTCAACGAAATATGCTGGAACATCTAAACCGTCCAAACTTTTAAAAAACCTTTTAGAGACTTTTACACTCATAACAATTAATAACTTTAAACAGTTAAAAAATTTGTCATGAACCGTTACATAAGGCAAATCGAGGTAATAGGAGAAGAAGGGCAGAAGAAGCTTTTAAAAGCAAGGGTTTTGGTTGTTGGTGCTGGAGGGCTTGGAAGTGCTGTGATAGCGTATTTAGCTTCCGCTGGCGTAGGAAAAATAGGTATCGTCGATGGAGATACCGTTGAAGATTCAAATCTCCAGAGGCAGATAATCCATGTCGGAAAAATCGGAATGAATAAGGCAAAATCTGCTGAGGAGTTCGTAAAAAAACTCAATCCCGATGTAGAAGTTGTAACATATCCATTTGAGATAACGCCGCAAAACGTTAATGAGATAATAAAGGATTACGATATAGTCGTTGGATGTCCAGACAGTTTTAGAGTTAGATATATCTTAAACGATGCATGTGCCTTGAATAAAAAGCCGTACGTTCATGGAGCCGTGTATGCTTTTGAGGGAGAAGTCGGAGTTTTCTTTGGAAATCCGTGCTATAGATGCTATTTACCAATAGCCCCAAAAGATCACGGAAAAGGAATTATAGGGAGTGTTGCTGGAGTATTTGGATGTTTACAAGCGACTGAAGTCATAAAACTTATAACTGGGTATGGAGAAGTACTTAGAGGCAAAATACTCAGAATAGATTTATCTTCAATGGAGTTTCTTGAGATAAGTGTTAAACCGATGCGAATGTGTCCTATTTGTAGTGGTAAGCTTAAGGGAATATTCGAAGAAAACTACATTGGAAGCTGTGAAGTTAAAAGGTTCGAATGATTTTTCTACAAAGTCATAAAATTGATACCATGAATGCAGATTTATACATTGATAGAATAGATATTCTAAAATACTTGCCCATGAAAGATTGTTATGAATGCGGATATTCATGCAAAGAATTCAGTGAAAAGCTAAAGAAAAACCCTGAGATTATCGATCGATGTCCGTATCTAAATGCAAGATATAAAGAATTCTTAAAGATTGCTGTAAATGCGGATAAAGTTCTTCCAAAAGTTCCAGTAATCCCTTCAACGGTTAAAACCAAAACTGGATTGATAAAAGGAGATGAAAATACACCGATACTCGTTACAGCTAATTATCCGTACACTCAAATGGTTATAGGGGAGGTATTAGCTAAAGCTGGGATAAACTGTAACCTACTGATCATAGATACGGATGGATACGCGGTAGATATGGCCGTCTATCTCAAGATATTTAATGGAGAGAGAGTAAGAGATGCAATAAAGGAGTTAACAAATTCGAGTAAGAAAATACTGGTAATACCGGGATTAGCAGAGGAGTTCAAGGATGACATAGAAAAGAAGACTGGATGGAAAGTTATTGTCGGCCCAATCTGTGCTGCTGAAATTCCGATATTTTTGTTGAGTAATGGATTAATCTAATCTGTTTGAGTCCAGTATAGCCATTAACTCGCTTAAATCTATTTCACCTATACCTATTGCTGAATCCGCTGCACCGTAAGAGATCAGCAGTTTATCGTCTATTAATTGTGCACCGCATGGAAATACCGTATAAGGTCGATCTCCATAAACTTCATAGGCTTCTCTTGGTTCCATTATGTAATAGGGCGTTATTGCCGTAATTCTCAATTCATCATTCATCAACATTGCAAATACCCTATAGGACTTCGTCTCTCTGTCTACTCCGTGAAGTAAAAACAGGTACTCATCTCCAATTTCAATCGGAGGAGTTCCCCATCCTATCTTTTCTTCGAATTCCGCTGGTTCCAATGCGAGCGAAGTGTTTTCTATGCTAATCTCTGTAAAATCTTTGAGCTTTAAGATATCTATAGGTACATCACTTATAACTAAGTAGAAGTTCTCATCCCTTAAGTGCAATCTGTGAAACAGCTTGAGCTTATCATTTATCTTAGCTAAAAATGCATCCTTATCACTTATGACAAAACCTCTGTATTCCTTGGGCATTCTAAAAACACAGATCTTCCTCCATTCTCTTCCCTCTAATATCGCTGTAACTGGTAGTGTTCTCTCTGCTCTCTTAGATGGATCGAAGTAGTTAACTGTTCTTCCGCAGTATGTCATGAATCTCCTATTGTCTATTTCATAAACTCTTGGATCTTCTACTCCCCAAAGATCAAATTTGTTACTCGGCAAGACTTTTATCTCCGCTGTATAGTGACCAGATATTATGTCGTCGTACAGATCTTCTATGGGGATATGTATTTCCGCTACAGCACTTGAATACGTGAAATATCCAACTATTATCCTTCCATAAATGGTGACTCCTGCATCGCCTATCACCATCGCTGGATTGAATATGGTTACTGGATTGTCTATTGGATATCTTTTTAGGTGAACTCTATCAGCCGTTATAACACAAATCCTCTTGACGATGTCTTCCGTCTTTCTTTCCCTACAGATCTTAAGATCACCCATTTCCTTACAGATGGGTTTGAACATTGGTATCCGTTACGAAAACAACTTTAAAACTTTTACCATATTCTGCGTGGGCGTGTTAACATAAACGTTCTTAAATGATTATAGTATAGAATGAACAGCTTGCAGAAAAGATTCCAACATCTAATAGGATTTTTAGTAATAGAACAAAAGAAGATTTTTACTCGTTGTTTAAACGAGCTGAATACAGATTCAACTAAGCTTCTTCTTCCGAAACCCCTCGTGCTCGTATTCTAATTTCAAGTATCGTTAGAGTCAAAAATAGTATGATAAAACGGGACTCATCACCTGGAACTGTGACTTCATATGTAAAACCAAAATAGACATTATAATTTTTGTCTAAACTATAAAATTAAAAATTAAGTTTATCGATTGGTTATAAGTGCTTTTAAATCTCCTCCTTAGTATAATCAACAGTGGTAGCATACATATGATCATCTAGAGGTATTTTATATTTAAATTTGACTTTCCCATATTCAAACACTGCG
>CAZFII010000019.1:6159-13301 GCA_964518925.1 uncultured archaeon | reverse complement strand
AAAAACTCCCCATTACCAAGATATCAAACCAACTCTCATCTCTTGAAAAAGAATTCAAACGTTGAAATACCACTCAAGTAAATTAATCAAAAACTCTATGAAGTAGAAACCTCGATACTCTCTCTCATTAAGAACTTTGAAAATAAAACTGTTATATATAAAAATGGTGTGTCCAAGATCGCAATTACCAATTTTACAATATACTGACCCTTAATTAAATCAAATATTGGATACACACCATAAAACGCTATAGTTATGAACAAAACAGTATCTAACGCTTGGGATACCATAGTTGATGCGTTGTTTCTTAGCCATAGATATTTACCCCTTGTAATCTTTTTCCAAAAGTGATATGCATACACATCGTGAGTCTGTGATACTACATAAGCTACAACCGATGCAAAGACTACTCGAGGAGCTAATCCCAAAACGCTGTTAAACGCTTCTACAGCTTCTGGACTCATAAAAGGTGCAGGTTTCCAGCTTATAGCGATATATATCGATATAACGGCTATTAAATTTGCAATAAATCCAGAAATTACCGCTTTCTTCGCATAATCCTTTCCAAATAACTCACATAACATATCTGTAACAAGAAAAGTAGATGAATAAACGATAACTCCTGCTGGACAAGGGATATTCATTAACAAAACAATCTTATACGCAATGACATTTGCAATAATTGTAAGAGCTGCATATATAGCAATAGCTATCTCAGCACCATACCGTTCAGCAAGTATCAGTGTAACACAAACAGTTCCAAGCGTTAATAAAACCCATTCTATAAATTCTATCACTTTCTTTTCGTCTTCCTTTTTGTTTTTAACATTTTTCTATAATAATCAATCGGATGTTTTACTCCACACTCAGCTACGCATAACTGATAACTCTGCATCGTATCACAAGAAGGACAGATGTATTCAACGCATCTACCCCTCTGTCCAGCTATGTGCTCAACCTGATACCTCGTTTTCTCCTCATCGAAATCTGGAGCAGATCTAAACACCTCCACTACATCATCAACGCTCATACCTATGTTTAACAGAAAAGATGCAAGAGAAAACCTTGCAATATGTGGAACGTTCATTCCACTCTGCAGTTCTGCAAGTATTTCCTTGATACACGGTGGGAATACGTTTGCATCTACTTTTCCTACCTTTACACTCTTTTTGAATTTTCTCTCCTTTATTTTTAACTCTTTTAAGACATCATTAAAGTAACATTCCAATCCGCTAACGTTTACCTTTTCTGCAAGCCTTTCCCTTAAGAATTCCTCAACTATCCTTATGAATTCTCCTCTAGTCGCATAAACGTATCCATTGGAGAACCTACGATTTACTAATCGCCACTTTTCAGATTTTATCTTTGAAGATGCTCTAACGTAGGAAACGATATGAATTCTGTTGTTTTGAAATTTGATTCCTAAATCCTTCGCAATTAATCTTAAAACGGTGTCACTCTCCTTTTTCAACAACTTTGAATAGTAATTTGCTTCATTCACAGCGTATCTTATTCTAATCCAATCCTCTAAGAAGGAGACCAATATCTTCGAAGATATATAGGACAATATAGAGAGTTTAGCCTTAGCCTTTAATTCCTCGTATGCCTTTTTTGGAAAATCGATCTCACAGTTTTCAAAGTCTTCACAGTTTTTTTCACAAGTTGTGCAGAGAAGATCTCCAACTTCAAATTCCCTTTCAAATTGTTTTCCGTCTATACTTGAAAGAATTATATTCTTTGCAATTTCTAATGCATCATCAAAGATCTTTGAATTAAAGGCCGATTCTAAACTTTTGAATTCACTTTCAAAGAATCTTGCAGCTACTTTTAAGAACGGATACCTTGTTAAAATAGGTAAAATTGGTAAAAACTTCATTCAGCTTCTATACGTGGTGCTAAGATGTACTCTACTCTAACTTTTCCTCCGGCTAATTCAAATTGCAACCTCACTGGATAGTTTACTCCAAGATGAATCGTAAGTAGATCTCCACTCCCAGCAATCTTGCAGAATTCCTTTAGGTAGTCTATGCTGAACATACTCTTTGCTTCAGCTTTGTTGAACTCTATTAGTTCTGCTTCACTCATGTGAAATGTAATCCTATCCACGTCTCCTTTCGCTTCTACGTAAAATCCAGTATTATCCGTTCTGAACACGACGTGATCACTGATTTTATCAGCAGCTTGGATTGCCTTTTTGAACTCACCAGCATCTAAAACTACCTTCGCTGGAAGCTCAAGCTCGGGAATTCTTGGTTCTTTCCTTATAGCAGATGGATCAATTAAGTTAACGGTGTATTCAACACTTCCAAACTTTATCTTTAAAAAGCTCTCGTCTTCAAGAGACAATTCGACCAGATCCTTTTTCTTTATCGATTTGCTTATATCGTACACTCTATCAAAATCAACGCCAACCGTTTTCTCTTCGTCAACCGTATACATCTCACAACTGTCTTTTGGCACGTCAACTATTACCATTGCAACATTTGCTGGATCTACTGCCCTCGTATGCAAACCCTTGTCTAAAAAGTGAAGTCTAGCTTCACTCACAAGTGCAACTACAGCTCTTGCAACAGTTTTTACTATTTCTCCGTTAACGATTACATCGATCATAGTTATTAATATTTTTGTTTTTAATATTTAATCTTTTCTACTCTGGAACGTCTAATCCAATAGCCTTTCTATACCTCATCCCAGGAAAACTTATCTTACTCAAAGCATTGTAAGCCTTCTGTCTTGCACCTTCTAAAGTCTTATCTCTACCAACTACTGTTAAAACTCTTCCACCAGTCGTTACATAACCATTAGTCTTTGCTATTCCATTTGCATAGATTATAGCATCATTCATAGCATCTTCAATTCCGCTTATAGGCTGATTAGTGTAGTGATCTGCTGGATATCCCGGTTTTAAGCCTTCTCTACCCTTTAAAGCTCCACTTACAGCACATACCGCAACGCAGTAATCATCACTAAACTTTATATCGATACTATCGAGTTCTCCTTCAATAATAGCCATAGAGATTTCAACGATGTCAGTTTCAAGCCTTGGAAGCTTTGCTTGAGCTCCCGGATCACAGTCCCTTACGTTTACCTCCAAAACCTTAGGAACGAGTTCATCATTCTCTTTTACAAGCATTATAACTGGATAGAGTACTCCTTTGAACTCTACACCTTCATATTCTTTAAACTTCTTTACAATTGGCTCAACGACTAAATCCATTATCTTCTGCTCAACTTCTTTGCTTACAGCGGGATGAGGACTTACAGCACCCATTCCTCCAGTATTCGGATTCAAAAGTTTACCCTCTTTAAACAGTTTTTCGATTTCTTTCCTTGTATAGAACTTTTTCGTTAATCCGATATAGAAGTCTCTCAATCCCTCAAAATCATCGCTATCAAATGCTCTTTTGTAATCTTTGGCATGCCCAAAGGGTTTAACGTTTTTCCCATCACTTACCGCTGTAAACGCAACCTCAATTCCCCTAAGTCTTTCCTCGATAACGATTCTGTTTCCAGCCTCTCCAAATTTTTTATGAATCATTATTTCATCAATAGCTCTGCAAGCCTCTTCAACGGATTCACATACGTAAACTCCTTTTCCAGCAGCCAATCCATCCGCTTTGATAACTATTCCATCGCTGAAAGTTTCTTTAACGAATTCCTTAGCTTCATCAGCATCATCGAAGTTTTCATACTTCGGAATGGGAACTCCAATCTTAGCTAAGAAGTCTTTAGCCCAACACTTACTCGCTTCAAGTATTGTAGCAGACTTCTTTGGGCCTACGGCTGGAATTCCCTCTTCTTCAAGTCTATCGACTAATCCCAAGCTTAACGGCTCTTCTGGCCCTATGTAAACTAAGTCAACGTCAGCAGTCTTAGCAAACTTTACTATTTCATCTATAGCTCTTATAGATTGTACAGTCTTACCGTTTAGTCTTGCCTGCTTACATTTGGCAAAGAATTCACTACCTGCATTTCCCGGAGCAACGAATACTTCTCTAACTTTATCACTTCTTGAAAAAGCATGAGCTATTGCATTCCCTCTTCCCCCAGCATCGACAACTAAAACTTTCATAGCAAAGCGTAAAACTGTGAATATATCCGTTTTTCGAACAATTAATTAATTAATAATCAATACAATTTTGGGATCGGATAAAAATAACAAAGCTTAAATAGTTTCTGTAAGCCTTAGCCTTGTAAAAAACATTTACACAGGTGATAGTCATGGAGACTACAGAGATTCTTGAAAAGATTAGAGAGGCTGAAATTAAAGTTGAAGAGAACATTAAATCCGCTGAAGAGGAAAAGAAAAAGATTATAGAAGAGGCTAAAGCTAAAGCTAGGGAGATTATCGAAGACGCAGAAAAGGAAGCCGAAAAGATAAAAGCAGAGGTGTTAGAAAAGGCAAAAGCAGAAATAGAGAAAGAAAAAGAGGAAATCAAAAAGAGCAGAATGAAGGAAATCGAGGAACTTGAAAAGAGGGGTAAAGATAACATATGGAAGGCTGTTGAATTTCTATATAAAGAGTTTATAGGGATGGTGGAGCATGCTTAAGCCAGAAAGAATGGTTAAGGTTTCAATAGTAGGTTCAAGAGACCAGCTTGAAACAGCAGCAGAAGTACTCCATAGACTAAACCTACTTCACATCGAAGATCCAGTAGAAGTAGAGAGATTTAAGATTGGAGAACCACTTGAAAAGGCTTCATTTGTTTCAAGGGCATTAGTTCAGCTTAGAAGCTATTTATCTTATCTAAAGATAGATCCAACGAAAATAATTCCATCAAGGAAGTACAAAGCTAAGGAAATAGAAGAACAGTTGAGCAAAAAGCTCGAAGAGTATCAGGAAATGATTGGGAAGAGAATAGAGGAGATAAGGAGCATTGATGAAAAGATAAGAGCTTTAGACGATGAACTCAGAATCATAGAACCGCTGAAGGTATTGGGTATTCCTCCAAAGCTACTAAAAGGTTACAAAACCATAAGGTGTTTTGTAGGATTTGTTAGGGATGATCCAACTGAAAGGCTTAGAGAGATTACAGATGAATTCGAAATAGTTACGAAGGAATATCAAAAGGAGTTAATTGTAGCTGTATTCGTAAAGAATGAGTATGCCGAGGAATTCTTCAGAATTCTACAAGAGTTTGGATACAGAGAGATTTCAGTTCCGGACATAGAAGATTACGATGCAAGAATAGCAGAAATAGAAAAAGAAAAATCTGAGTTGCTTGAGAAAAAGAAAACACTTGAAACTGAGATAGAGGAGATAAGAGTTAAAGAAGCAGAGATACTACTCGCAATGGAGGAATACTTAACCGTTGAACTTGACAAGTCGGAGTTACCTCTAAGAGCATTGGTCTCAAAGTACTCCTTTGTAATCGTTGGTTACGTTCCGAAAAGTGATTTTGAAAAGTTTAAAACTGAAGTTGAAAATGCTGGATTAGTCGTTGAAGTTGTCGAAAGCAGTAGCAATGACACGCCACCTACAAAGCTTAAAAATCCAGCTGTAATGAGAGACTTTGAACTGCTGACTACAACATTCGCAATACCGAAGTACAACGAACTCGATCCAACATGGATTGTTTCGATTTTCTTCCCGATATTCTTCGGAATGATGCTTGGAGATATTGGTTATGGTTTACTGATTACTGTAATTGCTTTGTATTTAAAGAGGGTTTTCAAGACTGAGGGTTGGCAAAAGTTGCTGAACATAGGAATATACAGTGGTATTGTATCGATAATATTCGGGTTCATATACGGTGAGTTCTTTGGGCCATTTGTAGTTCCGGGTATTGAGAGGTATTCTGAAACGCACTTCATTGGTGACCTTTTAGCATCGTTGTATGCATTCCATCATCACCATCCGATATTCGATAGAGTTGAAGAGTTCGGTGTTAAAGCGTTGCTCTTCATAACTCTTGCAATAGGTATGTTCAAAATGCTCTGGGGCTTTGCATTAGGATTTTACAATGTATACGTTGAGCATGGATTCAAAGAAGCATTATACGAAAAGGGTTGCTGGTTCTTAGGAGTTTTGGGCTTAGTCTTCATAATACTTGGATTCTGTTACAACTTGGGAATATTTACGAACAACCCACCAGAAGGATTTGGACATGTTCTTCCAGACAACTTATACGTATTCGGACATTACACAGTTGAAGATGCAGAATCTGTTCCATTGCCAATACCAGGATTAGTAGAGGGATGGCAAAAAGGAGTTAACGTGTTTTATTTAGCAGCGTTGCCGTTGATAGTGATATGGTTTATAATATTCCTACTTGCAGAGATTCCAAAGATGGGACCATTCGGAATAATAATGGGCGTTGAACTACTTACATGGTTTGGACAGATAATCAGCTATGCACGACTTCTCGCTATAGGACTTTCATCAGTTTACATCGCATTCGTTATAAACTACTTAGGACTAAAAATAGGAATGCCACCGGGAATGGCAATACTTCCACTGGCGATAATCATAATGCTAATAGGGCATGGAGTAAACTTAATACTTGGAATTCTCGATCCAGGTCTACAGTCATTACGTCTGCACTACGTAGAGTTCTTTACGAAGTTCTTCGAAGGTGGTGGAAGACCTTATCAACCGTTTGGTAGGGTTAAAAGGTTTATTGAGGAGTAGGAGGTGATTGTGGATGGCGGCTGAGGCTTTGATAAGTGATACGGCGTTTATAAAGGGTTGTGCTGCTATTGGAGCTGGTTTAGCTGTAGGATTAGCTGGGATTGGTGCTGGAGCTGGTGAAAGCGGTATTGGTGCAGCTGCAGTAGGAGCAATAGCAGAGGACAGAGGATTCTTAGGCTTAGGACTGCTGTTCACAGTTATCCCAGAAACAATCGTAATCTTCGGATTGGTCATTAGCTTCATACTGATGTTCGCTTACGGCTAAAATGGTCGGCGAGGAATTCGTAAGGAAAATCGCCGAAAGGATTACAACAGAAAAAAACATAGAGAGATTTGTGAAGTACTATTGGCTGGTGTCGACTTTCAGAATGGCTCTTGGATTCTCAATAATGCTTTTAATTTTATTATTTGGGTATAAGTTTGGAGATTTGGTGAAATGGGTTGATGTCGTTGTAGGGAGGTGATTGTGGATGGCGGCTGAGGCTTTGATAAGTGATACGGCGTTTATAAA
>CAZFII010000019.1:0-6059 GCA_964518925.1 uncultured archaeon | reverse complement strand
AAACAATCGTAATCTTCGGATTGGTCATTAGCTTCATACTGATGTTCGCTTACGGGTGAACAAAGATGGGACTTGAGAAGGTGATACAAGAGATTTACCAAAAGGGAGATGAAGAAGTAAAAAAGATAAAAGCTGAGGCTGAATCCGAAGCAAAGAGAATAATAGAAGAAGCACAAGAAAGAGCCAAGGATATACTTAGGAAAGCCAGAGAAGAGGCAGAAAGAGAAGCAGAAGCATTAAGAAGAAGAGAGATATCGAGTGTAAGCTTAGAGATGAAGAGATTAATGCTGAATAAACAGAAAGAGCTACTCGACTCAGTCTTTGAGTCATTAGTAAAGAGGATTAAAGAAATGGATTTAGAAACAAAGAGGAAATTAATGAAGAAGCTAATAGAAAACAATGCAGTTGAGGGTATGAGAGTTTATTCAGCTAAAGAAGATGAGGAGCTTGTAAAAAACGTCATAAACGAGCTAAAGCTCAAATTAAGTTACGCGGGAAACATCGACTGTTTAGGAGGAGTGATATTAGAAAGTCCAGATGGTGAAATAGTCATAGATCTAACGTTCGATAAGATTTTAAGTAGGGTTCAAGAGATGAAAGTTGGAGAGGTTTCAAAAATACTCTTCGGCTGATCTTTGAACATCAAACGGGGGTGTATAAAATGGTGTTAATGAAAACTGAGAAAGCTGCATGGGCTTACTTAGTTGCAAGGACTAAAGTAATGAAAAGTAAACTCTTGAAGCCAGACGAATTTAAAAAACTCATAAACATGGATTTCAATGAAATAGTTAGATACCTCGAAGAAACAGAGTACAAAAAGGAAATAGACGAACTCGCATACAAGTACACGGGGCCAAGGCTTTTAGACTATGCACTTTATTTAAATTTAGCTAAAACTTACAGAAAAATCGCAAGCGTATCGTTTGGAATAGCAAAAGACTTAATAACGTTATATCTAAGGAGATGGGACGTATGGAATGTAATAAACATAATTAGAGGTAAGATTTCAAACACTCCACCGGATGTTATTGAAGAAACGCTTATTCCAGCTGGTGAAAGAGATCTCGATTTCTACAAGGGTTTAATAGTTAAAGAATTAGATGAAATAGTTAAAGAATTCGAAGGTACGCCTTATCATACTGCATTGTCAAAGGTGGGTTCGGCAAATCTAAGTGAGATAGAAGACGAGTTGTACAAGATCTACTACAGAGATATAGTTACTGGTTTAACTCCAAGCTTTGAAAACAAACTCTTCGTAGACTTCATAAGAATGGAAATAGACATTAAAAACATAAAGAGCTTACTCAGAATGAAAATTGAAGAAGTTAGCACAGACGAGATACTAAAACACATGATACCTTACGGCTACGAGCTCACAGAGGATGAGATAAGAAAGCTTGCAGCAATGCCATGGGAAGAGCTAACGAAATCACTTGAAGGTTACTGGTTCTGGAGAGGAATTGAAAGCATAGACAGAGATCTTGCATCAATTGAAGTGAACTTCGATAAGATATGGATTCAAACCATTGCGAAAAGGGCGAGTAATTATCCGTTAAGTATATTACCCGTTCTACAATACATGATATTAAAGAAGGTTGAAGTAGATAATCTGAGAATACTTGGATGGGGTAAGTGGCTTGGAATGCCTAACGAAGAGATAGAAAAGCAGTTGGTGATAGTATGAAGAAATTGGCTGTAATAGGAGATCCGGAATTTAACGTTGGATTTATGCTTGCTGGAGTTACAGAACATTATGACGTTAAAAGTGATGAAGATTTAGTTAAAGCTGTTCAAGACGTTTTAGATAGGGATGATATTGGTGTTGTAATCATAAGGCATGACTACATGAGAAAACTCCCTCCCACTTTAAAAAGATTAATAGATGAAAGGGTTGAACCCACGTTTGTTAGTGTTGGTGGTACTGGAGGTGTTGAGGAGATTAGGGAAAAGATTAGAAAGGCGATAGGTGTTGACCTATGGCGGTAGAAAAGACTGAGAAGATGGTTGGGGAGATTTATAGAGTTACTGGGCCATTGGTCGTAGCTGAGGGGCTAAAGGCAAGGATGTACGACGTTTGCAAAGTCGGTGAAGAAGGTTTAATGGGTGAAGTAGTAGCGTTAAGAGGAGATAAAGTCTTAATTCAGGTTTACGAGGACACGTCTGGAATAAAACCGGGAGAGAAAGTAGTAAACACGGGTGAACCTCTGAGCGTTGAATTAGGCCCGGGACTAATGGGAAGTATTTACGATGGAGTTCAGAGACCGCTACCAGTGTTAAAAGAAATGGCTGGCGACTTCATAACGAGGGGATTAGAAGCTCCTGCATTAGATAGAAAGAAGAAGTGGGACTTCGTTCCAAAAGTTAAGAAGGGAGATAAGATAAAAGGTGGACAAATACTTGGAGAAGTACAAGAGACTTCGATGTTCCTACATAAAATCCTCGTCCCGCCATGGGTTCCGGAGAGGACAGTTGTGGAGATATACGAAGGTAAGTTTACCGTTGAAGACACTGTTGCAGTATTAGATGATGGAACTGAGCTAAAACTCTACCACAGATGGCCTGTTAGAATTCCAAGACCATATGTAGAAAAATTGCCACCAGAAGTACCACTCATAACTGGACAGAGAATCCTTGATTGCCTATTCCCGCTTGCCAAGGGTGGAACTGCTGCAATTCCGGGTGGATTTGGAACTGGTAAGACTGTTACTCAGCACCAGCTTGCTAAGTGGACTGATGCACATGCCGTAGTATACATCGGTTGCGGTGAGAGAGGAAACGAGATGACCGAGATACTTGAGGAGTTCCCAGAGTTGCTAGATCCGAGAACTGGTAAGCCGTTAATGGATAGAGCTGTATTAGTTGCTAACACATCTAACATGCCAGTAGCTGCAAGAGAGGCTTCAGTTTACACTGGAATTACAATTGCCGAATACATCAGAGATATGGGTTACGATGTAGCTTTGCAGGCAGACTCCACTTCAAGATGGGCTGAGGCTATGAGAGAGATGTCTGGAAGACTTGAGGAGATGCCGGGTGAAGAGGGTTATCCCGCTTATCTAGCTGCGAGAATTGCAGAATTCTACGAGAGAGCTGGAAGAGTAAGAACACTGTGCGGTGAGATTGGAAGTGTTAGTGTAATTGGTGCAGTTTCTCCACCGGGCGGAGACTTCAGTGAACCCGTTACTCAGAACACGTTAAGAGTTGTTAAAGTCTTCTGGGCTTTAGATTCTAAGCTTGCTGCAAGAAGACACTTCCCAGCTATAAACTGGCTTATAAGCTATAGCTTGTATGCAGATACCGTAAAAGACTGGTTCGACAGTAAATTCCCAGGATGGAGCGAGCTAAGAAGGTGGATGATGGAAGTACTGCAGGAAGAGGCTAACTTAATGGAAATTGTTATGCTCGTTGGTAAAGATGCGTTGCCAGATACGCAGAGAGTTCTACTTGAAGTTGCAAGGTATATAAGAGATGTATTCCTATGCCAATACGCTTACCACGAAATCGATACGTATTGCGCACCTGAGAAAACATACTTCATGATGAAAAAGATCAAAGAGCTAAACGACATATTCTACAAGGCGTTGGAGGCTGGAAGGACTATTGAAGAGATTGAAAACGTTCCCGGTAGAGAAGATTTTGCTAAGGCTAAACTCGTTGAGAATTATGAAGAGGAGTTTGAAAAGGCTATTAAGAAGATGAAAGAGGCTTTGGGGGTGGCCTAAATGGTTGAGGCTGCTGTTAAGGAGTATAGGACGATTACACAAGTTCAAGGTCCTTTAATATTTCTTGAGAAGACTGAACCCGTTGGTTACGGAGAGCTTGTTGAGATAACGCTACCAGATGGAACTGTTAGGAGAGGACAGGTTTTAGATTCATGTAAAGACTTTGTAGTAGTTCAGTCTTTTGAAGGAACGAGAGGTATTGATACCAAATCGGCGGTTAGATTTACTGGAGATATCGTAAAATTAAACTGTTCAAAGGATATGCTTGGAAGAATCCTAAGTGGTTCAGGAAGACCAATTGATGGTGGCCCCGAAATAGTACCTGAGGAAAGAAGACCAATAGTTGGTGCTGCTATCAATCCATATGCAAGGCAGTATCCAAGAGAGTTTATTCAGACTGGAATTTCGGCAATAGATGGAATGAACACACTTGTTAGAGGTCAGAAATTGCCGATATTCAGCTGTTCTGGATTGCCTCATAACGATATCGCCCTACAGGTTGCTAGGCAGGCTAAAGTTCGTGGAACTGGAGAGGAGTTTGCAGTAGTATTCGCAGCTATGGGTATTACGTATGAAGAGGCATATTACTTCATAAAGGATTTCGAGAGAACTGGTGCTTTAGAGAGAGCAGTAGTATTTCTGAATTTAGCAAGTGATCCAGCTATTGAAAGGCTTATAACACCGAGAATGGCTTTAACAGCAGCGGAATTTCTAGCATATGAGTACGACTATCACGTATTGGCTATTCTAACAGACATGACCAATTACTGTGAAGCTTTAAGAGAGATATCCGCAGCAAGAGAAGAAGTTCCTGGAAGAAGAGGATATCCTGGCTATATGTACACAGATCTGGCAACGATTTATGAGAGAGCGGGTAGAATTAGAGGAAGAAAGGGAACTATTACTCAGTTCCCAATTCTCACGATGCCAGCTGATGATATAACACATCCAATACCAGATCTAACGGGATATATCACCGAAGGGCAGTTAGTTCTGAGCAGAGAACTGCATGCTAAGGGTATATATCCTCCAATCGATGTTCTTCCATCACTGAGCAGGTTAATGAAAGAAGGAATTGGGCCAGGTATGACAAGAGAAGATCACAAACAGTGGAACGACCAGATGTATGCAGCTTATGCGACTGGTGTAGATCTAAGAGGTTTAGTAGCTATAGTCGGTGAAGAAGCTTTGAGTGAGAAAGACAGAAAGTATCTAAAGTTCGCTGACGAATTCGAGAGGAAATGGCTTAACCAAGGTAAGTACGAAGACAGAGATATCGAATACACATTGGACTTAGGATGGGAGATCCTTGCAATACTACCAGAAGAAGAACTTACAAAGATCGAGAGACAGTTCATAGAGAAGTATCATCCAAAGTACAGGAAGAAACCACCAGAGGTTAAAGCAGCAGAAGATAAAGAGAAAAGAGAAGAAGCAGAGGCTGAACTAACTAAGAGATAAACAATTTTTATTTTTTTACTTATTTTGGTGGTATTATGACAAACGGTTCAATGAAAGTTAATCCAACTAGGCAAGAACTCATAAAACTCAGAAGAAAGGTAAAGATGGCTAAGAGAGGGCATTCATTGCTAAAGATGAAAAGAGATGGTTTGATAATGGAGTTTAGACAGTTGCTTGAAGAGGCTAAGGAAACCATAACAAAAATGGTTGAAAAGTACGAAAAGGCGAGACAAAAACTTGCCTTGGCTATGGCTGTCGATGGTGAAGTTGCGGTTAGATCGATAGCCCTAGCTTGTTGTAGAGCACAACCGACTTTTGTAATGAAGAAGAAGAACATAATGGGCGTTGTAGTTCCTGTCATAAAGAGGGAACCGATTAGAAAATGCATAATAGAGAGATACGGAGTTTTGAGTACAACTGTAAGGATTGATGAAGCAGTTGCGGCGTATGAAGAGTTAGTTGATTCAATACTTGAAGTAGCTGAAATCGAAACAACACTTAGGAGATTAATCGATGAAATCGAGAGGACTAAGAGAAGAGTTAACGCTTTAGAGTACAGAGTAATTCCAAGCATGGAAGAGATGATGAAATTCATATCGTTTAAACTTGAAGAGATGGATAGAGAGAACATAATCAGATTGAAGAAGCTCAAAACTAAGAAAGCTGCAAGGTAATTTATTTTTAACGTTTTACTTGCTTTCTATTTTATTCGAGTTTTTAAGGATATGGCAACTTTGTGTGAAAAATTTAAATTTTTGATATATACAATTTGGTCGTGACACCACATTGTTTAAATTACTTCATCAGCGTTGCATCACCACTGCTTTGTCGAACAATTTTCAAAAATCACACGTAAAAACGTTAAAACGCTAAAAA
>CAZFII010000018.1:0-13305 GCA_964518925.1 uncultured archaeon | reverse complement strand
TTGAATACGTATTCGGCTTGCAGTCATCGATTTCTTGAGAAGTTAGTGTTTAACCAATTTATTCTTGTAGTATTTCTGAATAGTTTACAAATTTTTAAAATTTTATAAATTATAAATTTATTAGAATTTAAATTATTATAATTAATTTTAATATTTTAATATTAAAATGTAATTTATTAAAATAATTAACAGAAAACTTTATAAACAGAATCTTTAACAATTAATTATGTAGAGGTGATGAAATGGGTGTTGATATCGTATATTGGCTTGATAAAGTAGGAGGAATTCTTGACAGACTTGAAAATATAGATCTAAAGCCATTTGGATACAGAATGGCTCCAATAGCACAGTGGAAAGCATTAATTGCAAACAAGGATACGTATGTTGAAAAGGGAAAGCCGTGTATTATTGAAATAAAACCCATTGTAATCCCAGAAAATACGATTGTCAACCCATTAAACATTATGAGACATGCTTTAGGTGTTGTATTGGATGCAATAGAATGCGGGATTCCAGAAAAAGTCGAAGAGAAGAAGTGTATAAGTGAAGTACTCTTTTTACCAATTGAAAGTGGTATTGTTAAGAAAGGAGACCTAATCGGTGTATTCGAGGTTCACTTCATAAAAACAGGTTTACTTGCAAGGATTTTTAACATAGGTACACCAGACGTTAAACTAAGAGAAGAGGAGTTTAAAGCAAATCTTACATGGAGAGATGATGGAAATATACACCGCAAAGAAATAAAATCCAGAGAATTTGGATATGTTAAAAGTGATATAGGATTATGGGAGCTCTTGATCGCTGATGAGGATGTTAAAGTAAAAGCAGGAGAGGCTGTTAGAATAAATATAAAAGAGATAAGACTTCCACCAAATACTGTTATAACACCATTGTATATCATAAGAAATGCTTATGGTACGGTTTTGGATGTTGTACAACTTGGAAGACCTTCGAGGGTTGAAGAAGAAAAGAGAATAAATCAGGTAATATTCCTCCCGATTGAAAATGGTAAAATTGAAAAAGGAGATTTAATTGGTGTTATAAACGTTTACTACGTTGGTGTAAAGGATTTAAAAAGTGTACTACCAGAAAAATCCACTGAAAAAGTTAGGATGGTGTATAGGAGCAATGGAAGTATAATAAAAAAGGAAATAGAAGTACAGCCCTTTGGTTATAGATACAGTCCAATTGCTAGGTGGGAGTGTCTAATAGCAGATGAAAACAAAAAGGTCGAATACGGAAAGCCAACTATTGTAAAAATTAAGAGAATAGAAATCCCAAAGAATACGATAGTCTATCCATTATTCATAATGAGACATGCGTTTGGGACTGTGATAGATCTATATTACGATAAACCACCGAAAAGAGTGGAAGATGGTATAAAAATAGACAAAGTAGTTTTCTTGCCGATACACGATGGTGAAATAAAAAGAAATGAACTATTAGGCGTTGTAAACCTATACAGTATAGGAGTAGGAATTATTACAAAAATTAGGGACTGGTATAAGAAATGGGTTGAAATGAGTGAAGAAGAAATCCTCATATATGCTCGTGGACTTGAATGACGTTATACTCAATGTCCCACTGCATGCATTATCAATGGTCTAACTACTGCAAATACGAACTCTACCACTATAATGGCTAAAATCACTTTATACTTTGAATCTGCTTTAGTAATCGATGCAATTATAGCTGCTAAGGGTGCAAGTGCTAAGAACACTATTCCTACTAAGCTTAAGCAGTCCATATACGTCAAGTTACTTAAAAACCACGAATACCCTGATATCTTAATTCCCTTTACTTCTTTCCAGAATTCTGAAGCAGGTTTATCCCAGTTCTGTATTACATCTGTAACGTTTACGAAGCCACTTGAGCTAAATATGTAGATAACACCCGGTACTATCATTAATACAAGTCCTATGTAGGTTAGAATTTCCATAGTTACTGCGAACGCTCTATTCATAGGGTCTACCTTTACGACTTTCATAGGATCACCTCAGAAGTATTTAGGTACATAACCCAATCCAGCCAGACCTTTATATATATCGAGAACTGCTGCGAGTAGCATTACAGCTAAAACGACGTATCTAACTACTTTTGGTCTTGCCCTAACGGCGATTTTCGCACCGATTCTTGCGCCTATTGTAATCCCAATTACTGATGGAATTACGATTAATGGGAGAACTGCTCCTCTTGCAAGATAAACCCACGCCGCTGCTGCATCGTTTATCGTTATAATCATCATGCTTGTAGACGTTGCAACCTTTATAGGTGCTCCCATCACTAAGTTAAGCACTGGAACGTTTGCCCATCCAGCACCTAAGCCAAACATTCCAGCGATGAATCCAACTGCTGCAAAGGCTGGTAATGCTGTAGCCATGTTGGTCGTTCTGTATTCAACGACTTTGTCCAAACTCGGCTCATACCAAGCTCCTCTTATATCAAGCATTTCAGAAATCCTATCAACCTTTTTTACTTCTGGAAACTCTACTCTCTTTGAAGTTAGCATCACTACAAATATTACGAACAAGATTACTCCAAGTAAGATTGTAACGTAGTATTTACCTTCTGGAAATGCATTCGTTATCCAAAGACCTATTACACCACCAAGTATCGATGTTATGATTGAAACGACAACAACAGGTGCCATAATTCTTATATTTGCTAATCCTTGCTTAGTTAGCTGTGGTGCTGAGGACAACGCCGAGGTTAAAGCCATTATTAATCCAGCCCCTCTTATAAAGTCTACGTGGAATGGAAAGAACGCAGTAGTCAGTGGAACAAACAGAACACCGCCACCTACTCCAGATACAGGTGCTATTATTCCAATTATCAGTGTGAATACAAATAGACATAGTGGCCAAAACCACCATGCCACATCTGCTACCATGTAATGAGTTTAAGCAGAATTATATAACGCTTTCGAAATTTTTTTAATATTTAATAACACAACTTACATCAGGTTCAAATGTTAATATAATTTAATAAGCTATAATTTAATGAACGTGGTTCTTATTGGCGGTGATATAAAAATAAAAATATTTTGCTTCATTAGAAACCTTTGTCGACTTGATTTTTTACAAACTTCTGCTCAGGTAAAAAATTAAAAATCTCCAGATGGCTAACGACTAAAGTCTTCAATTACTTTTAGCAAGAAATTCTTTAACGAGCTTGATACTCCGAAATCATTACTCAGATAACTTTGACTTGTAAAATTTGCCCCTGAATTTTTCTTAAATATTTATTAATATAGTGATCAGTATTCCAAGTATGAGTAAGAATACCAGAACGTATTTAGTTTATATTACTGTGGCTGTGTTGATAGTTGGATTGTGTGTTGCAATTTGGGTTTTCAAATTTAATATTCTCTTTCTTGCTGTTTTCTTCCTAGCTGTCGGAATACTTTTGTTTCTGAGCATTGTTTTATTATTAATCAAGACTAAAAGAGGCAAGATCAGAGAATTAGAAAAGGGTAAAAAGCTTGCCGAAACTGTAGAAAAGCCGTGGAAATCAAGACAAATTATGGCTGGTGTGATTGTTTATATATGTGCGGTATTAGTGGCTATAATCTTCGGAGTAATTGAAGTAATTCAAGGAAACACTAAGTTTATTACTAGAATAATACCGATTATTGGGACGCTTCCAGCGGTTATAACTGCCTTTCTTTCTCCAAGAAAGTGCTACATCTACGAAAATGGGATTCAATGCAGAGTTTGGTTCATAAAATGGGATGAGATAAAAGATTTTGAGTGGAAAAACGGAGTTTTGAGAATAAAAGCTAAAGGCATAAGAAGAGAATTATTACTAGAGGATAAAAATGGGGATATTCGAAAGATTGTTGAGAAGATGGTGAAAAAATGAAGAAAACGAGCATAATTGAAGTAATCAAACATGTGCTTGCAATAATGTTAATTCTAAATTTTATACTGCCACTAATTACCTTTGTAGTGAACCAAAAAGGCGGAATAAAAGCTTCTTGCTGGTTATTAACAAATGGTATTATCGGATTAATACTTGCTTATTCTTTGCTTAGAGAGCTAAGATATAGTTTTTTAGCTATATTTCTTTTCTTTGTTGTTAATTTCGTAAATGTTATGATCATTCCTCTGCAAGGGTTGGCTTAGCTGGGGGTGAGAAAATGAAAAAGGCAAACACAACTAAAGCACGAAATGCTGCAAAAGAGTTAATTATCCTCGCTTTGCTGGCTTTGCTTGCAGGCGTGATAGCGGGTTGTGTATATCTTTCGCTTTCAAGTATTCTCGGTATCAAATTTTCACGGCTTATGATCTTTAGCTCCACAACTATAGGCGTTGTAACAGCTTTAGCGGTAGAAGGTGTATGGAAAGGATGTTCATTTAAAAATATCATGTTGAAAAGGGTATTCCCCGCTATAATAGGAATAGCAATTGCATACTACTTTATATGGACTGTAGAGCTTTGAAATGCAAAAATATATAAAATGTGAAGGGTCAAGATAAAATTATGAAAAATCCACCATTGTGGCTTTGGGATGTAATAGGATTTGGATTTCTAATTTTAGGTATCTTGGGCATCTACAGATATGGTATTTCGCAAGAAAACCTGTTCTACGTGGGATATCTTATTATAGGTATAGGTTATTTAGTTTTAGCCCTAATAAAATAGAACTTTTTCCTGTGTTTGTGCTTTAATTAAGCCTTCTATGTAATAATTAAGTTGCCAATTAGTGGAGGTATTGGCTATCATTATGAAAACAGAGCCAACTAAGGGAATAGAAAGCTAATTTGTTACACCAATAATAAAGTCAAACGTAAAGATTTTAATTAAATTTAATAGTTTTAGCAGTCATGGGGTTAAGACTTTGCTTCATTGTAGCTATCATGATGTTTTTAGTTTCTATTGCTAATGCTCAGTATACTCTTCAATACGATCCAAACGCACACATTTTAATTCTTAAAAATTCTACGTATTTCGAGCTTAAGTTGTATCCAATTTATCAAATCCCAACTACTACGTATTCGATCAACAGAATAATCTATAATCCAGTAACAAATAGTTACAGCAAAACAACCTTAGGTACAGTTAAAGTAAGATATATCGCCAAGGATAGAGTTACAATTGAAAACGTTTGGAGTAATGAGACGGTAACTCTTGACATTTATCCAAGTTTTAGGAGAGATCTTTACTCCAGAAATATCACTCTCAACAAAGGTGATAAGGCATTTCTGCCAAGGGATATCGATGGATATCTTGGTATATTCAACATAACTGTAAAGGTTAGCGATATAGAGTTTGAACCATTCATATTAAAAATCGAAGGAAAGCCCGAAAAAATCGACATAGATGTAGATGTAGGTAAGGAATACGATGATAGCGTTGTAATGGGTGATAACGCATACGTTAAGATAAACGTCTTAGGTGCGAACTCTTTTTACTGGGAGATCTTAGGAATTAGTCCAGTTCCTAATGGTACAATTGCTATAAACCCTAACGATGAGGTTTGGATAGTGTTTAACACCTCTTGGCTTCACGAAAAATATCACTTACAGCCAAAGACTTACACGTTTCACGTTATGTGCAGTGGTTCTGATGTTTACAAATCAATAGACGTTTCAGAGCCTTTAATATCTGCTATTATTGAAAAAGATAAAATTACATCTGGTTCTAAGATAAACGTAACGATATACACAAATGTTGTAAATACGAACTCGGATTTGGATGGAACTAGAAACAGGTTGTATGTGGCGATAGTTAGAGGGGTTTACACTGGAAGTGTAAACATAACGAACGATAATCTAAGTCTGCCGGATGCAAGTAGTGTTCCAATGTTTATGTTATATGAAACAGAAGCTACGGACGTCGATGTTGACGAATATGGTTCAATGAATGTAGAGTACATTGTAGATGCTCCGGGCTTTGCAAATATTACACATTGGACTTTAATTACGGTAGTTGTAACTAACATATCCGCTGGAACGAGTGATGAAAGCTTTTATGGAGTTTCATATACCTTCTTTAAACTCGTAGTCCCAAAGATCAGCATTTACACTGTATACAAGTCCGCAGGCGAAGAATATAACACGACTAAATTTCTCAGAGGGGACAAGTTTCAGATTAGGGGTTACGCTGAACTACCAGCTAAATCGGGTTTGCTAACTCCAAACTATATATGGATTTTCGTTGAGAGAGGTAGAGAATTGGGTATAACTACAAATACGTACAGACTTTTTGAAATCGAAGGAACTCTTGAGAAGGTTTATATTCAAAACGAGAACGGATACTTTGAAAGCTCAGTTTGGAAGATATCGTACAATGCACCTTTTGGCTGTTATAGAGTTTTCGCTGTTATAACTGGAGATGGAAAAAGGCCAGTGCAAAGCAACATTATGAACGTCACTTGGATAAACATAACCGTTGTCAGATCTATTATAGAAGTTAACGTAGAAGAGAAGATACCTCCGGGATCAACTCTTACAATTGACGGATTTACACAGACCAAATATGTGTATGTTTACGCTAGTGATGCCGTTTTTGAAAATATTCCAAGCAATCCATCCAAAGCGATTAAGATAAGAGCCTTTAAAAGTAGTGAAGGTGGGAACAGATTTAAATTAATTGGCTTTGTTAGGGAAGATGCGGATATAGGCAATTACTCACTCTACTTCTACGCTTCAAATTCGGAGACATTTGATCCGAAGAAATGCTTGGACGAAGCAGTGGCAAGATTTCAGATCGTTCCACTTGAGATAAAACCAGAAAATCTAACGGTTATTAGAGGTGAAAACGATATACTTAAATTCTACATAAACGGCGAGCTTAGATACAAGATTAAATACAAATTTAGAGTAACGGTTGGATACGAATACTTCAACGCTACTTATCCCTTCGGAATGGTTTCAGAAGGCGAGAAGTACGTTTGTAGTAAGAGTTTCACTATAACTATTCCAACGCACTACAATAAAAACGGATTAACTACAGAAATGGGTGAAAGGTCTATTCCTTCCGGCAAATACCCCTTAAAGATTTGGGTTTACTCTAACAGAACTGGAAGATTAATGCTTAAGAAGACCTTCTACGTGAACGTTACAGAACCAATTTACAACATATCAACGACAAACACGGTTTTAAACGGTAATATTGTTGTTTATAGAGGTGATCAAATCGATATAAGGATTGAATCGAATAGAAGGTGCTACTACAACTGGGTTTTCTTTGCTCTTGAAAGTGATATGGGATTGCAAAAGTATGGATTCATAGAGCTTGTAAACGGTGTTAAGGAGCTAAAGATTCCTACGAATGAATTAAAAGGTAGCCATTTCAAGTTCTACTTAATCGATATGATGGGTAGCGGTAACAAGAGTATTATGGCTGAGAAATACTGGTTTATTCCTAATTACGGTTACGAGAAGATCGTCATGAACGGAATTAGTGTTAGGGTTTATCACGGTAACAGTTACTTAAAAGCTGAGAAATGCGATGACGATCTTATCATGGTATTTGATATATACGTAATTGAGAACGTCAGCCTTAAAATTGGAAACTACACTTACTGGTTTCCATTAACACTGAACGGAAGCGAGATTTACGTTCACGCAATATACAACGATACAACTGTTTTCATGGATTTAAACTACAACAATGCTCTAGATGAGAATGAACAACTGATTAAACTTGGCAAGGATTGGGAGACGTTTGATGTCGTATCGGAATGTGTTAAGCTTATATCTAATAAACCAATAGTAGCTTTTTGTAAATTTAACAAATCTAAGCAATTCGAAGATTTAACATTTGAATACTCGCCAGCTAAGCCGGGAAAAGAATTTATCGTTCCTATAGATGGCTATGCATTTATAACTGCAACTGATAGGGATTGTATTTTAACGATTGTATACGGTAACAGTTCGATAAACTATTCCATTAAAGTTGGAGAAGTTCTTAAAATTCACGTTGGACAGGGAACGATTTTAAAGGCAAACGAGAATATTTCAGTTGTTTTAGCAAATTACGATTTTGAATACAAAGACAATAGCTGGGCTGTTGCATTAATCCCCGTTTCAGATTTTGGGAAGACGATATGGTTACCTCCAAAAATCGATGTTGATTACGTGGATTACAAGTATATAAAGTGGATAGCATACGTTACGTATGAGAACGGTACTGTTAAATCTTATGAGCTAAAGGAATATCCTCAAAAAGTGAATGCTGATTTTCCAGCTTCTGCTTATGTATTCTTTGATGCGTTTGCTAAGGATTTCAGTTCAGCGGTTTATAGAATGAAGCATTACGCATTTGCTTTCAAAGTTTATCCAATTTCTTCTCTTGGAACTGATGGTGTAGCATTTACTATTCTTTCAGCATCCAATGGAAACGTTCTAAAGATTGATACGAATTACGACGGTTCTATCGATAAGGAGGTCGTTTTGAACGCTGGAGATGTATACAATCAGCCATCAAAGACATCCAATGGTTATTATTCCATTGAGTGTGGTGCATTTAGATCGATGTATCCAGTTCTCGTTTACAGCATTTCGATTTACAACAAAAACGGTGCTGGTGGTGACACTTCTGCTTTTGCATATCAATCGGTAGGCAAAGCAAAACCCGTATTAATACCAACGGTAACCGTTACTATTCCTACGATACCAACCTACACCACGCCAGAAATCGTTAAACCAACTCCTACGCCAATACAGAAGCTACCAATCTTGAGTGATATTATAGAGTACTTCTCAAAACTCTTCAATAGAATTGTAAAGCAAATATACAAGATGCTTGGCTGGAGGTAGTATTATATCTGTTCTTGCATAATAGAGTAACATGAAAAGGGAAAAACTCTATGGAGTTGAACAAGTTGTTACACTAAAAGACGGAACTGCTGTATATATAAGACCAGTAAGAAAAGAAGACTTTAATTCATTGTTGAAATTTTACTTTTCTCTTTCGCCAGAAACACTTACATTCAGATTTTTTAGTAAACCTTCAAAGTACATCATTGAGGAATACGTAAAAAATGCTGTGAATATAGATTACAAGAAATCTTTTGGAATCGTAGCCATTTACGGCGATAAGATCATTGGACATGCTGAATACCGTGCAACCTCTGAAAACGTAGCTGAAGTAGCATTTGTCGTTTCTGATGAGTATCAGGGAAAAGGTGTTGCAACTATTATGCTTGGTGTTCTAGCTGAAGCAGCTGAAAGAAACGGTATAAAGATATTTGAAGGAATTGTAAATCCCGAAAACTATCGAATGATTAAAGTTTTTGAAGATTCTGGGTTTCCCGTTAAGATAAAAATTGGTTGTGGAGAGATAAGGGTAACGATGCCAACAGCGATAACAGAAGACGTTTTGGAATACTTTGAAAGAAGAGAAAAAATAGCCGTTATAAATGCACTGAGGAGGTTTTTCTATCCAAGATCTATCGCTGTAATTGGAGCTTCCAGAGATAGGGAAAGCGTAGGCGGTAAAACGTTTTACAACTTACTTAACTTTGGATTTAATGGAGTTGTTTACCCCGTGAACAAGAATGCGAAACACGTTCAGGGAGTGAAGTCATATCCATCTGTTTTGGATATTCCAGATGAAATAGATCTTGCAATTATTTCTGTTCCATACAACTACGTTCTCGAAGTCGCTGAGGAATGTGGAAAAAAGGGAGTTAAAGCTCTAATCGTATTGACATCTGGTTTTGCGGAAGTTGGAGAAGAGGGAAGAAAAAGGCAAGAAGAACTTCTAAAGATATGTAGGAAATACGGAATGCGTTTGATAGGGCCAAATTGTATGGGTATTGTAAACACAGATCCAAATATTAGACTCAATGCAACTTTTGCTCCGAATCCTCCAATAGATGGAAGAATTGGATTTGCATCGCAGAGTGGTGCAGTTGGATTGGCTGTTATGGATAGAGCAAATCTATACGGATTGGGGTTATCCGCTTTTGTATCCTTAGGAAATAGAGCAGATATTTCAAGCAACGATCTTCTGGAGTATTGGGAAGATGATGATAGAACGGATCTGATCATGTTATACCTTGAATCCTTTGGAAATCCAAGAAGATTTACGAGATTAGCAAGAAGGATTTCAAAGAAAAAACCTATTTTAGCTTTAGCATCTGGAGTAACTCCCGCTGGAGCTAAAGCCGTATCTTCACACACTGGAGAGATCATATACTCCTCTGGAATAGCTGTAGATGCACTTTTTAAGCAAGCTGGGATAATAAGAGCTAGCTCTCTTGACGAACTATATTCCATTGCATCTTTTGTACTCCATCAGCCGTTACCAAGAGGTAGAAGGGTATGTATAATTACAAACGGTGGTGGCTTAGGTGCTATAACTTCTGATTGGTGTCAAGACCTTGGATTAGAGGTTCCAGATTTATCGAGTGAAACGCAGGAAATTCTGAGAAAAATACTTCCACCTATTGCAAGTGTAAGAAATCCAGTTGATATGACCGCTGAAGCCAAAGCTGAGGATTACTACGCAACTATAAAGACTGTAGCAGAAGATGATGGAATAGACTCGTTAATAGTCATATTTGTTCAGGCTATAAGTAGTCAAAAAGCTGAAGACGTAAAGGAAAAGGTGTTATCTGCAACGAAGTATGCAAATAAACTTGGAAAGCCCGTGATGTTCATATACCTCAGCAGTGATTCAAAAGACGGTGTTTTAAGCGATGGAGAAGTAAGTATTCCAGTTTACGTATTCCCAAACATCTCAGCAAAGGTTTTGAGTAAAGTAGTTGAATACGCTGAATGGAAGAGAAAACCAAAGGAAAGTCTTCCAGTGTTCGATGTGGATAGAGATAGGGCTGCAGCTATAATAGCAAAATCTCTAGGTAGAAGGGAATGGATGAAAGTAGATGACACATTCGAAGTATTGAAGTGTTATGGAATTTCCGTTGCGGAATACAGGTTCGTTACCCTTGAAGACGTATATAAAGTCTCAAAAGAGATTGGAAATAGATTGATTTTAAAAGCTGTTGCAAGTGGATCCGTTTGTGATGTTAGAGCAAATATTTCTCCTGAAGAATCTGTAAAGATTGCTGAAGAAATTGCTAAGAGGCACAAAGTTGATGGATTTATCGTGCAAAAGATGGTGGATGGTGTTGAAATGTTTATTGGCGTTACAGAGGATCCAAACTTTGGCCCACTGATAACGTGTGGAATTGGTGGGGTCTTTATGGAAATATTCAAAGATACATCAGTAAGACTCACACCCGTTACGAAGTCTGAAGCTTACGAGATGGTTCAGAATTTAAAATCTTACAAGTTACTGTTAAGGGAAAAGGCTGATGTAGATTCATTAGTTGAAACGATACTCAGAATAAGTTCTCTAATAGAAGACTTCCCAGAAATAGTAGAAATCGAATGCAGTCCAGTAGTTGTACACAAAGAGGGTTGTGATGTCTTAGATGCAAAGATTAGACTTCGAAAGACTTGTTAAACTATCGATTTGATTACGGGATATGAGAGTTGTCGTTGGATCAACAAATCCAACAAAGGTAGAAGGAACAAAACTCGCATTTGAACAGTTTTTTGATAATGTAGAAGTTATTGGAAAGAGTGTTAGTAGCGATGTTCCTCCTCAACCGTTTAATGATGATACGATAAGAGGAGCGATTAACAGAGCTTTAAGAAGTTATAGTAAAGACTTCGATTTTTCTGTAGGAATTGAAGCAGGATTATTTTCACTTAAGAAATCAATTACGGGGTTTATAGATTTTCAAGTTGCCGTTGTTTACAATGGGAAGAGGATGAGCATAGGATTTGGGCCGGGATTTGAATTTCCGCCAAGAGTTGTAGAAGAGGCGTTGAAAGGTAGAGAAGTAGGAGATGTAATGGAAGAGATCACTGGTATCGAAAACATAGGTGAAAGAATGGGTGCAGTACATTACCTTACGAGAGGAGTTATTTCAAGGATTGAACTCACGAGGATAGCTGTTACAATGGCTTTAATTCCCTGGATAAACAAAGATTTATACGATTTGTAATGAAGGTATGCGTTTTATACTCTGGAGGCAAGGATTCGAATTTAGCATTACTCAAAGCTTATGAGGAATTTGAAGTAGTGTGTCTAATTACGCTTAGTCCAAAATCTGAGGAGAGCACTCTTTTTCATTATCCGAATACTGAAATTGTAAAGCTTCAGGCTGAGTCACTTGGAATTCCCTTAATCATGAAAACATGTTCTGATGATGAGGAAAGTAGTTTAAAGGCTCTTTACGATGTGCTAACGAAAGCTAAAGAGACTTACGATGTAAACGGTGTTGTAACTGGGGCAATAAGGTCAACATATCAAGCAACGAGGTTTCAGAGGATTTGTGACGATTTAGAGTTATGGTGCTTTAACCCGCTGTGGCTTAGAGATGAAATATCCATTTTAAATGAAGCTTTAGAAAATGGATTTGAGATAGTATTTGTTAGAGTTGCTGGATTGGAGAAGACATTACTCGGTAAAAAACTAACAGCTAATATCATTCAAAAATTCACTGAAATGCGAAACTATTTAAATCCTGCTGGAGAAGGCGGGGAATATGAGACTCTTGTTCTTGACATGCCGTTGTTTACAAAAAAACTTAAAATAGTAGATTATAGCATAATCGGTACGGAATACGATGCAACTCTGATTGTAAAACGGGCAGAGTTAGTTGAGAAATGATACTAGTAGTTTCGACTTGTAAATACTTGCTTAGCGAGGAGGAGTTTGTTAGACCTGTTGTGGAAATAGTAAAGAGTTACGGATTCGATTGTGATGTTAAGCGTTATTATGAACGAATAAATCCAGAAGATTATTCTAAGGTAATAATATGTGGAACTGCCTTACGTGATTCTGATTATTTAAACTATATCGATAACTTCAAGAAATTAATTGACTACGATGGATCCATTTTAGGAATATGCACCGGCTATCAGATATTAGCAAAACTGTATTCAAATACTTTAGATGAGATTAAAAAGATAGGAGTGTACAACGTTAAAGTCGTGAAAAAGAATCCGCTCATTCAAAACGATTTTAAAGCTTATTTCTTGCACAAATTCGCTTTAAGGAATGTAAACAAAATGATTGAACCTTTGGCAATGCAAGGCGATGAGATCTGTATGTTTAAATTGAAAGATAAGAACTTTTATGGTGTTTCATTCTATCCAGAGGTTCTTAATAGGGAAATTATAGTGAACTTTATTCAGTTATGAGTTTAACCTTAATTCCCGCCAAGAGTAATATAAATTGATGCTCTGTTGAAAATTAAGCATATAGTTCGGAGAACAACATCTGATGAAATATATTCTTGCCCATTTAAAGTTCAGATCCAACAATTGTCAATTTTTC
>CAZFII010000017.1:0-13330 GCA_964518925.1 uncultured archaeon | reverse complement strand
AGCGTTATGCACTTCATGGTGAAAGTCGTTTAAAGCTGTTCAAATAGTTTTTTACAGATTCGGAAGTTAGCAATTAGGTTGACCTAAATGGGGTTATTTTCTCTAAAAAATCCATCACGATTTTTATCTGATTGCCAAATATTTCACTTTCTACTGTTCAGTGCGGGAAGGAGTCAACGACACTGTTCAATTCAATTAAAGGCTGTTTAACACGAATTTTGAATTCCTCAAATACTTCTTAGCGATTTTCATACACCATGCAACGTCTCCAACTCTCATTACATCGTGTGCATCGCTTCCAATCGAATAAGAAATTCTCCAATCTTTGCAAAGCTCAAGGAAATTTTCAGGTGGAGATCTATGGGCAGAGTTTATCTCTATTGCAACTCCATTTTCTTCAATTTTTTCAAGGAGTTTTAAATCCAATTCCCTTACGTTTTCACTGAATCCAAACATACTTGAAAACGGATGCCCTATAACATCGATTTCATATTTCTCTAAACATGCTAAAACCCTTCGATAGTATTCGTACTCCGTGACGTATTCATGAACAGATGCAATTATAAAATCGAATTTAAAGTTTGGAAGAACTATTTCTCCATTTGGCAAGATCCCACATTCGACACCACTTAGAATCTCTATATCATACTTGGACTTTGCAATTTCTATTTCTCTCTGTCTTAATTCCGCTTTCTTCTCAGTTAAACCAAATCTATGCTCTATTGAGTGATCAACTATTGCTATAACCTTTAATCCCTTTTCTTTTGCCTTAGAAGCTATTTCGTATATATCTGATCTACCGTCTGAATACTTTGAATGTATGTGTAAATCGTACACGTTACAATTTTAAAGTCTCGGAATTTATTTCAATTGTGAACGTGTTGTTTGAGGATATTAGGGTTAAAGTTTACTATCCAAAGATCTCTTTTAGATGTAATCCCGAGCTTAAATGTGGAATTTGCTGTAAAATAGCTCCAGCAGACTTGAGCGAAGATGAGTACTTAAGACTTGTTGATGCAGGATATAGAAGATTCGCCTACAAGGTTGGATATGGTGTTTACCAGATTATAAGGAAAGGGGAAGGATGTATATTTTTAGAGGGTTATAAATGTAAGATATACGATTTAAGACCTGCATCTTGCAGAGCTTTTCCATTTGTACCAGCTTTCTTCGACTTTCATGAAAGAGTTTTAGTCTCTCTATTCGATCCAAAAGCCTTTGAGTTTTGTAAAGGAATAGGCGATGGAGAAATGGATTTAGATGTAGTTTACGATTGTGCTTTGGCATGTCGCAAGATCTTTGCAGATAGAGTAAAAATACTTGCAGATTTCAGAGATTTGCATGAGGCCTTTTTATTAGTTGCGTTGAGCACACCTAAAAAGATAGGAATGATAACTGGAAGTCCTTGGAGAACTCAGTGTTACTGTTGTGGATATCCACTTGTAATCTCAGAACACTACAAGATTTACAAGGACATGCTAAAGAGAGATTTCAAAGACTTTGGAGACTATTTGGTGTGTGAAAAGTGCTTAAACAACGATCCAGAAGAAACAAGAAAAAAACTTCTGTTTAATCCCGAACTTAGAAAAATCGTTGAAGAATTTATACGTTTTTAGTGGAAGGGGACTGTGTCCAAGAATTCAACATTTTAGGTACAAATATCAGTCTTCAACAAATTTAAAGCTATTTAAATGGAAAAATACGATTAAATCGAATTTTAGAGATTCGAATTCCGAATTTTTGGACATATCCAGTGGAAGGGTAAGTATTAATATGTCGTATTGTATACAATCTAATTGAAATGCTTGAGCAAAAACTTGCTGAACTAAAGTTCAGATTAGCGGATATATTCGTTCAGAGAGAATCGGAAATAACTGCAGTGTTATCGGGTTTACTATCTGGAGAACCTACAATACTGGTTGGAGAGGTTGGAACAGCTAAAACTGCTTTAATAGAAAAGTTAGCTGAGATGATAGATGCTAAGTACTTCTACTACTTACTAACAAGGTTTACTGAACCAGATGAGATCTTAGGAACATTAGATATAAACGCTTTGAGAGAAGGGAAGTACGTAAGGAGAACTGAAGGAAAGCTTCCAAAAGCTGAAATAGTTTTCTTAGATGAAATATTTAAGGCATCATCAGCGATAAGAAATATCCTATTGGATATAATTTTGAACAAGAGAATTTTCAGCGATGGAGTTTACATAAAACTACCAATGCTTGCTTTATACACTGCAAGTAACGAGATAAGCACAGATATTGAAGATGTTCCGTTTTACGACAGATTAACTATTAGATGCTTTGTTAAGAGCGTTTCTGAAGATTCATGGGAGGAGTTAATCGAAAAAGGCGTAATCCTCGACAGCGGAATTGAAACTAGTAAGATTTTAAGTGTTGATGACGTTAAAGAGCTACAGAGAGTTGTTAACGATAGGTTTAGGAATATAGTTAAGAATCAATCGCTTATGCGGAGATACATAGAGGCTCTAGCAAGGCTAAAACAGAGAGGAGTACATATATCAGATAGAAGGAAGATAAAGGTTTTGAAAACTGCATCGGCTATTTCTGTGATTTACGCTGAAAACGAAGTTAGTTTAGATTCACTTGCAGAGGCTTTGAAGTTTACAGCAGCTCACGATGAAGAAGAACTCAAAAAGGTTGAACAAGTAATACTAGAGCTTGGATTGAGCAGTTTTTATCAGCATGTTCAAAAGATTCAAGTCGTAACCGCTGAATTACAGAATGCAGTTAATGCAAGTATTAACGGTAGTATTGAAGAGATAAAGATGCTTTCTACAATATACAAAAAAGCATCAAACGTTATACACGAGATCCCAAAAAACCCAAGGTTAATACCATATCTAAAGCAGTTCAAACAAGTGTATCACAAAGCTGGAGATATACTTGAAAGAAAGAAGGCCGAACTCTTTGGAGAATGATTCAAAACAACTTAGTAAACATAACAAATCAGAACGTAGTTTACGACTTTGTTGCTCAAAGGATAGGGAGTTATCTTCCTAAAGAGTTCCAAAAGATATACAATGCAAGCGAACATGTGAGAATTATAGCTTGTGATAGTTACTTTTTGCACTACTCCTTATATCCGTTTTTGAGGAGTAAGAACGACGATGAAATCCTTGAAGAAGTAAGGAAATTCTTCGCAGACTACATGAGTGATAAGAGGTTTCAGAGAATCAGAATGCTCACAACTCTTGACGATGAAATGAGCTTGGTTTACAGTATAGCTTTAGCAAAATCGATTATTGGAAGGATTATCGGTAAAATAATTAAGGATGGTGAGTCAAAGCTTAGTTTAGCAGTTGCAACGGCTATTAGAGGAATGGCAAACTCTGGAGAACTCAGCGTAATACTTGAAAACGCATCAAAAGAAGCTGGAGAGATTACTAAGAATGCAAATGAAGTAAGAGAGCTAATTGGAGGAAAGGAGGCTGGAAAGGAGGCTGGAACTTTCAAGAAGGTTTTAGACTTGGCTGAGCATATGTTTTACGTGAAGTTTATGAGAGATATCGTGACGATGTCAAAGAGGCTTTCAAGTTACGTTCCAAAAGCTTCGCATATATTCAAGAGGAGAGGTAGGTATGGAGATGAGATATCTGGTTATGGATTGACCAAACTAATTGAGAGGGCTTTGGTTAGAGAGTTAGCGTTACCAGATGAGCTGTTTTTGATAAAGTTTGCTGGAGAGGGATTCCTAACGAGAGAAAAGTTAAACGTTGCAGAAGGAGCATACTACATACTCATAGATAAAAGCGGGTCAATGGCTGGAGAAAAAACGATTTGGGCGAGAAGTGTTGCAATGGCAATTTATAGAATGGCTAAGATCAAGAAAAGGAAGTACTTTCTTAGATTTTTTGATACAAGAACTTATCCAAACGAACCACTACAGAACTCTGAAGAAGTTGTAGATGCTATCTTAAAAGTTCAGTCTAACGGTGGAACGGATATAACAAACGCTTTGAAAACTGCTTTGAGAGATTTAACTGAGAGGGGTTTTTCAGACTTTACGAACACGATAGTTATAATAACGGATGGAGAAGATGTCGTTGAGAACCTTTCTAAGGATTTGAGAAGGGCTAACGCTTCTCTCGTTTCCGTGATGATACAAGGAGATAACGATACACTCAAAGCTATAAGTAGTCAGTACATGAAAGCTGAACTGACTGAGGAAGGTGGTGCTAAACTCTTAAAGCTCGTTGAAATTACATAATAGCAATGCTTAAATACACCCTTAATCATAATCATAATGGGGGAAACCGTATGGGTAAAATCGTGCACGCTCAAACGGTATTACCATCTGAAATGCTTGAAGAATTAAAGAAGAAGACTGGTGAAAGTTCAACAAAAGATGCTATCTATAAAGCTATTGAGCATTACCTAGCTTGCCCATATACACACGAGGAGCCTATTGAAAAAAGACTCGAAGAAGTACTGAAAAGAAGAAAAAGATAGATTTTTAAAATTTTTATTTTTTCATTTTTATTAATGCATTTTCAGCAGCGATTATTATCGGATACATCACTGGCGCAGGAGTCAAAAGTGGATGAGTTCCCACTTGAACTGTGCTGAGGTCTGAGGCGGTCATACCGTTCTGTATTGCTAGTGAAACAATATTAATCATCTCTCCAACTTCTTTTCCACCATATATCTGACCTCCAAGGATTTTTCCAGTATCTGCACAGAATAGAAGCTTTACTTTAACTGGAACCGCATCTGGGATCTTCGCTGGATGTCTGTTGACAGTATCGCAAACTCCGACAACTACATCAAATCCCTCTCTTTTTGCCATCGTTTCAGTTAATCCAGCTGCACCAAAAGCTAAGTTTCCTACATAAGTTGAGAACACACTTAAAGTTCCCTTATTAGCCTTAGTAACTCTAAGCTTGAACAAGTTCGCTCCCGCAACCTTTCCATCAGCACACGCAACGGATGCGAGCAGGAGTCTTATCGGTTTTGATGTGAAGAAATCTCGATGCTCCGCACAGTCACCTACAGCAAATACATCGTTTACACTAGTTCTCATGTATTCATCAACCCAGATAGCTCCGCTTTCACCGATTTTTAGTCCAGCTTTTTCAGCTAATTCAACGTTTGGCCTGTATCCAACAGATAGTATCACTAAATCTGCATCGATCTTTGTTCCATCTGCAAGCTCAACGCCTTCAACGCTGGAATCTCCTAATATCCTTTTAACTGTATTGTTGAGGTAAATCTTTACTCCTAACTTTTCGAGTTCACTTTTTGCCACTTCTGCAAATTCCTTATCAAAAGCCACTGGCAACAACTGATCCATCATTTCAACTATTGTAACTTTCTTTCCAGATTTTGCAAGCTGATCTCCAACTTCAAGACCGATAAAGCCTCCTCCAACTATTACTATTTTTTCAGATTTCTTCGTTGCATTGTAAAGTCTTTCCAACTCATCGGCATACTTTGAAACTACGAAAACTCCTTCTTTGTCTACTCCATCGATTTTTGGTATAACTGGTTTGGAACCAGTTGCAAAAACGAGTTTCTCATAACTTATCTCTTTTCCATTAGCGGTTTTAACGACTTTGGACTTTAGATCTACATCCGTAACTTCATCGACTATAAACTCTATACCCAAATCTTCGAAAGGCTTTAGAAGTAAGACGTTCTCATCTATTGATTTGAGAGTATTAAAGATGTACGGAATTCCACATGGAACCATTCCAACTTCCTCTTTTTTTATTACTGCAATGCTTTTGTCTGGATAGGACTTCTTTGCAGTCATTGCAGTCACTAAACCAGCTGGGCCACCCCCGATAATTACGCAATCGTATTTCATAATAATTTCAGCTATTTCTGGGATTAAATTTCTTTCTAAATTAGGTGGGTGGACGTGTTAACTTAAGGATGTGTCAACTTAGTGCGGAAAGCATAAATATTCGATACTTAAAGCTTACGCCCTTAAGTTGACACATCCTTAAGTAGGTAAACTCAAGGCGTTTGTAGGACAAACTCTGACGCAAGTTCCGCAGTGAATGCATTTCTCAACATCTGCAACGACTTTCATATCTTCATCAAATCTAAAGACTTCTGTTGGACATATACTTATACACAGACCGCAGTGAATACACTTACTGTCATCTTTGACAACAGCTCCCGTAAGCTCCACTACTTCTACTCCCATTTCTTTTAGAACTTTTTCAACATCTCTCGCCTTTTCATCGGAAACCTCGATAACTATTTCTCCTTTTCTTGCACCTACTTCAGCTTTTAGTATGTTTATCAATGCTCCCGTTTTTAACGTAGTCCTTGATATTATCGGTTGCTTTACAGTTCTGGAATCGTATCTGAGTAGTAATAACATTATATCACCTCGCAACTAACCTACTTAGATCTTCACTCGTTACAAGCCCAATGACCCTTCTTTTCGCATCTACTACGGGTAAAGCAGATATGTTGTGTTCTTCCATCTTTCTTGCAGCGATTTCAACTGGCTCATCTGGATGGGTTACTATAACCTTCTTCGTCATAACCTCTTTTACGCTACCTCTCTTATTCAAAGCTACAGCTTTGGCTATATCCCATGATGTAACTATTCCAACCAAAATACCTTCAGGATTTACAACTGGCAAGTGATTTACACTTCTATTTATCATGATCCTTGCAGCTTCTTCAATTGAAGTATCTTCACTAACTGTAATCGCAGTAGTCATAACACTCCTAACAACTTTAATCTCCTTTTGTCTCATGGGTTTGAGTTCTCCCTTCCTCGATAACCTCTCAACTGGTTTGGTTAGGAAAAACTCACCTCTCTCTATCATCTTCTTTAGGTCTTTCATAATCTTTCTTGCCATGTAAAGACTCGATAAGGGGGAAACTCTTACTTCTTCTCCGTTTATTTCAACTCTTCCACTTTTCAACTCCTCATATGTAACTCTTCTCACAACTGGTTTATCTCTTCGAGGAACTCCGAAGTCTATTATCTCTGTAACTATATCTCTATCTCTAATAGCCGTAAACTTTGCCATCTCTTCGTCCAGTATTGGAATCGGAACTCCAATACCAACGAACATAGTTACACCATAGCCCGGAAACACAGCTGCCTTCATGTATTCGGGTTTCATATCTTTCAGATTACCCTTCACCATGAGTGTTGCAAATGGTGGAGAATGCTGAGTTCCTTCCCCGATTATGTAGCCTTTAGCACCACATAGAAAAATCCTCGTCCCGATCCCAATAGTTCTATACTCTGGATCGTTGTTGAGTGGCGAAATCTCACCGGTTCCAGCAAAGGTAACGTTGCCAAAGTTTGGTAGAAGTGTTCCCATATAAGTCCTCAAAACCCTATCAGATGAATTAGTTGCAGCTTTATAGCGTTGATAAGCGTTTCTGGGATTTACCATTATCGCCTGATTTAGATCTTCAAGGGAGATCTCCGTAACTATCTCCTTTCTTGGATAACAATCCGTTCCGTATCCTATTGCCTTAAGCTCTACTTCCCTACCACTAACAAGCTCCTCAATTACGTGTGCTCCTCCATAGTTCTCTCTACTTTCAGATACCTGAGTAACTCCAAGATAGGCATCAACTGCTGCTATTCCAGTGTAAGCTTCAACATCGTTAAGCCAAACTCTTTTCATCTTTATTGGCGGATCAGAATGACCAAAATTAAGAAAAACACCAGATGAACACATTGCTCCAAAAGTTCCAGTCGTTACAACATCTACTTCTTTAGAAGCTTTCTCAGCACCTAAACTTTCAACTATTTCTTTCATCTCCTCAGCAGTTACAACGCATACGTCACCGTTCTTTATTTTTTCATTTATTTCGTCAATAGTTTTCATGTTGTCTTGGTTTAGTGAAGATATTTAAATCTTTGTAATATTAGTGAGCAAAAAAATTACCATTCGTAATATAGCGTTAAACCTTTACCACCTTACTACCTCTCGCCATTGCCACCTTTCCAGTTCTTGCAAGCTCCTTTATGCCGTACTGTCTCATCAAATCTATAAAAGCGTTTATCTTATCTTCATCTCCAGTTATCTCAATTATAAAGCTATCCCTCGCAACGTCAACTATTCTAGCTCTAAATATATTTGCTATCTCTATTATTTCACTTCTCTTTTCTGGTGGAGCATTTACCTTCACTAAGCATAGCTCTCTAACGACTGACCCTTCGGTTATATCACTAATCTTTATTACTTCTATGAGTTTGTTTAGCTGCTTTATAACTTGTTCAATCGTTTTTCCGTCTCCGTTAACGACAATGGTCATTCGAGATATGTCTTCCCTTTCAGTGATCCCAACTGATAAGCTTTCTATGTTAAATCCCCTACGCCTAAAGAGGGATGCAACTCTCGCCAAAACTCCAGGCTTGTTTTCAACTAAAACTGCTATTGTATGCTTCATATCAATCCTCCTCATCTATAACATCTTTCAGTGAAGCACCGGGAGGAACCATTGGAAATACGTTTGCAACTTGATCAACTCTAAAATCTACAACGACGGGAGCATCGGTCTTTTTGGCAGTTTTCAATGCATCTTCTACTTCACTTGGCTTTTCAACGGTGATTCCGATTGCACCAAATCCCTCAGCGATTTTTTCAAAGCTCATCTCTTTGCAACCTATGCAACTTGCAGAATAACGCTCTTTATAAAACAGCTGTTGCCACTGCCTAACCATTCCAAGATATCCGTTGTTTAGTATGAGAACTTTGACAGTTATTCCGTATTGTACGCATGTAGCCAATTCTTGTATGTTCATCAAAAAACTTCCATCTCCCGCTATGTCTATTACATCTTTGTAAGGTTTAGCCATTTTTGCACCTATAGCTGCTGGAAATCCAAAACCCATCGTTCCAAGTCCACCGCTTGTTATAAACTGTCTGGGATATTTTACTTTGAAGTATTGTGCAGCCCACATCTGATTTTGTCCAACTTCAGTAGTAACTATCGCATCTGGAAAAATCTCGCAAGCCTTTTCTATTACGTACTGTGGCTTAAAACCATCCTTCTTATACTTCAGTGGATAAAGTCTTCTCCATTCTTTTACTTTGTCTTCCCATTCCTTTCTCTTCTTATATTTTACGTACTCTAAGAGTTTTGATAGCACAGCTTTTGCATCTCCAACTATTGGAACATCTACATCAACGTTCTTTCCAATTTCAGCTGGATCTATGTCGATATGGATTATCTTTGCATACGGAGCAAACTCAGACACTTTTCCAGTAGTTCTCTCACCGAAGCGGCAACCTACGGCGATGAGTAAATCGCATTCAGATACGGCATAGTTTGCGTATTTGGAGCCGTGCATTCCGATCATCCCTAAGCAGAGTGGATGCGTCTCTGGAATTGATCCCTTACCCATTAACGTTGTTACAACAAACGCTGGAATTGTTTCAGCAAGTTTAACGAGTTCTTCACTCGCATTCGATAGTATTACGCCACCACCAGCAAGAATTATCGGACGTTCAGATTTCATTATTAGTTCGGCTGCTCTCTTTATCTGTCTTGGATGACCATCGTATTTTGGCTTGTATCCGATTATATCAACTGTTTCTGGATAATCGTACTCTATGTCTTCAATTGTAACATCTTTTGGCAAATCAATTAGCACTGGCCCGGGTCTACCGGTTGATGCAATGTAGAACGCTTCTTTGATTATTCTCAAGACTTTACTTGGATCTGTAACTAAGTAGTTGTGCTTTGTTATAGGCATTGTAATTCCAGTTGTATCCGCTTCCTGAAATGCATCGTTTCCAATCATAGGTCTTGGAACTTGTCCAGTAAAAACGACAACTGGTGAAGAATCCATATACGCTGTAGCTATCCCTGTAACGGTGTTAGTAGCTCCTGGCCCTGAGGTTGCAAACGCAACACCAACTCTTCCACTTGCCCTTGCATACCCATCTGCTGCGTGGACAGCAGCTTGTTCATGCCTTGTAGTTATGTGGAGTATACTTGAATCGTAAAGAGCATCGTAGACTTCTAAGATCATGCCACCTGGTATCCCAAAAATCACGTCAACCCCTTCGGATTCCAACGCCCGAACAATGGCATCAGCTACCTTCATGAAAAACACCTCGAGTTTAGAAGAGTACTACTACGATGAATTTGTGCATTGAATGCATTATTCAATAGAAGTTTTAAAAAGATTTTGGTTAAATATGCGAAAACGATATATCATCTTAACGTATTTAAGGGATTAGATGAAAAGGAAAGAGTTCAAGGAGTACATGGATTTGAAACCGTTAACTGATGAAGAAATAGAGGAGTTATTAGATGATAAGCCAAAAAAGAAGAGAAAGAAGAAATCATCTAAGACCGAGTAATTCTTCTAAAGCTCTTTTTTGATCTTTTGCCTTCACTATTCCACTCGCTATTAATACTCCTTCTGCACCCAATTCTAAGGCTTTAACGTAGTCTTCATGAGTAGTAATCCCAGCACCACATAAAACCTTAACATTTGGATTTACAGATTTTGCAGCCTTAACAGAATTTTCTACTACCTCTGGCTCTGCTTTACTCACTGGAATACCAGTACCAATTAACTCTGGTGGCTCTACAGCAACGTAATCTGGATTTAGCGCTGATGCTGCAGCAGTTGTTGCGACGTTGTTCGTACAAACTACTGAAACCATTCCCAACTCTTTAAGCTTTGAAACGTTGAATTCTATATCTGCAAGTCTTAACCTACGTTCAGAATGGTTAATCAGACTGCCTTTAGCTCCGTACTCTTTAATCATTTCTGCATTGATTCTTCCAGTATGACTTCCAAAATCAACTGCATCGATGTGTTGTGCAAATACGTCAATATTCAACTCCCTCGCAAGAATTGGTAAATCCAGAAAGCTTACTGCAATAGCCACGTAATCGTCTGTTCTTGATGCAACGTTTTCAACTATCTTTCCAAGTTCGTAAGCTCTTTTGCCAAATCCTTCTCTATACGCTTTAAAGTTTATGATTACTACACCCATTTAAGTTGATTTATTTTAAGTTCTTTAAGTGTTGCGATACGATGCTTAAATGTGTCCACTTTGTGCGAAAAATTTAAATATTGGATATGTAAGCCTCTACACTTTAAGTGTTGCGACGATGCTTTATCGACTAATTCTCAAAGCTCTAATCTCATGATTTAATCCGCTTAAGAAGTTAATTTTCGGATATTTTTCGATAAAGCAAATTCTGCTGATTAACTTAAGGGTGCCAAGCGTTAAATATATCGAATACATATGCTTTTCGCATTAAGTTAACATGTCCAGTGTTGCGATACGAAAAAGTGTTTAATACATTACAATATTCTAATACTATGAAGAGGAAGTTACTTGATATACTTGCATGTCCATTGTGTAAATCGGATTTAGAGCTTGAAGTTGAAGAAGAGAAAGAGGATGAGATAATTAAAGGTAAGTTGGTTTGTAAGAAGTGTAAAGTTGAGTATCCTATTGAAGATGGTATTCCAAACATGCTTCCACCAGAGTGGAGAACATGAAGTACATAGTAGTTACTGGTGGAGTAATGAGTGGATTGGGGAAAGGAATTACCGCAGCTTCCATAGGGAGACTTTTAGTTGAAATGGGTTATAAAGTAGTCCCAATAAAAATCGATCCATACATAAACATCGATGCTGGAACTATGAATCCATTTCAGCATGGCGAAGTCTACGTACTCAAGGATGGTACTGAAGTAGACTTAGATTTAGGGCATTACGAGAGGTTTATAGGAGTTGAGCTAACTGGAGAGCACAACATAACAACTGGAAAGATATATCAGAAGGTTATAGAAAAAGAGAGAAGGGGAGAATACCTTGGACAAACCGTTCAAATTATACCACATGTGACCGATGAAATAAAGAACTGGATTAGAAGCGTTGCAAAAAAGAGTAACGCAGACATATGTCTAATTGAGGTTGGAGGTACTGTAGGAGATATAGAGGGAATGCCATTTTTAGAGGCGATAAGGCAAATGCACAATGAAGAGAAGGAAGAGGATTTCGTTTTAGTTCACGTAACTCTTGTGCCGTTAGA
Source organism: uncultured archaeon (assembly GCA_964518925.1). GTDB lineage: Archaea > Halobacteriota > Archaeoglobi > Archaeoglobales > Archaeoglobaceae > CAYWXE01. Next base: position 1,314 of record CAZFII010000017.1, on the reverse strand, counting down.
TATTAGCGGTGAGCAGAAGACTAAACCAACACAGCACAGCGTTAAAGAACTTAGAGAGCTTGGATTGCACCCAGATGTGATAGTTGGAAGGTGCAAAGAAAGACTTAAAAAAGCTACAAAAGAGAAGATTTCTCTGTTCTGTGATGTCCCAGTTGAAGCCGTTATAAGTAATGAGGATGCTGGAGACATATATGAAGTTCCATTAATATTTAAACGTGAGGGATTGGATAAATACCTCTTAAAGAAGTTAAAACTTGAAGAGAGAGAATATAAAGGAGAATGGGAGGAAATAGTAAGAAAACTAAAGAACCTCAAAGATGAAGTGACTATTGCGATTGTTGGAAAGTACATAGATGTAAGAGATGCGTACTTAAGTATTAGAGAAGCTTTGAAGCATGCTGGGATTCAAGTTGGATGTAAGGTAAACTGTTTATGGATAGATAGCGAGGAATTAGAGAAAAAAGAAGAAGTAGAAATCGATGCTCATGGAATACTCGTTCCTGGAGGATTTGGTAAGAGAGGTGCAGAGGGAAAAATTAAAGCAATACAGTATGCAAGGGAGAACGATATACCGTTTTTAGGGATATGCTTTGGATTTCAGCTTGCAGTCGTTGAGTTCGCAAGGAACGTTATAGGATGGGAGGATGCAAACAGCAGTGAACTAGCAGAAACGGAACATCCAGTAATAGATCTACTTCCAGAGCAGAGAGAAGTTGATAAACTTGGAGGCACGATGAGATTGGGAGAAATAGAAGTAACTGTAAAGCGAGGAACTTTGGCATACGAGCTATATAAATCAGAAAAGATATACGAAAGACATAGGCATAGATATGAAGTAAATCCAAAGTACATTGAAGTCTTTGAAAAATATGGGCTCGTATTCAGCGGATACTCCGATAACGGAAGGAGAATGGAAATTCTTGAATATCCAAAACATAAATTCTTCTTTGGAACACAGTTTCATCCAGAATTTAAATCTCGCCCATACAGACCTTCACCTCCATTTGTAGGGTTTGTCAAGGCTGCTAAGGAATATTCAATGGGCTAAATTTAGCAAATTTATTTGATTTCAAATAAAGTAAATTAGATAAACCTAACGTTGTGGTTATACTATATGCTTGAACAAATCGATGATCCAGTAAAGGTAGACGAATACTTCAGAAAACGTTACGAAATGAACTTCGAAAGCTTTAAAAGAATCTTAAAAACGATAATAGAACTTGGCTTAGCTGACAACGATTACTTTGAAACGCTCATACGAGATTTTAAGGTTTGGAAGCTTGCAAGGGAAAAAATGAGAAAAATTTAAAATTT